>DATBCN010000376.1:0-5778 GCA_036270475.1 Candidatus Angelobacter sp.
GCGGATCGTCTTGGTGTCAATGCGGATGATCTTGCCGAACTGGCTGATCAGCATGGCCTCTGAAGATTCGTCCACCAGCATGATGCCCACAACGTTGCCGTTCCGCGCCGTGGTCTTCACGTTGATCACGCCTTTGCCGCCGCGCGACTGCAGCCGGTATTCCTCCACTGGAGTGCGCTTGCCGTAACCCTGTTCGGTCACGCTCAGGATCAGGCTCGGCACCGTTTCTTCCGTAGCTTTGCCGTCTTTGTCTTTGCCGTTGGTCTTTTTTCCGTCTTTCGGCGTTACCGCCACGCCAACAATGTAGTCATTCTTGTCCAGGTCCATGCCGCGGACGCCATACGCTGGCCGCCCCATGGAGCGCACATCCTCTTCGTCAAAGCGGATCGCCTGGCCTTCATGCGACGCCAGAAAGACAATCTGGTTGCCGTCAGTCAGGCGCACTGCCACCAGCTCGTCGTCCTTGTCGATGCCAATTGCGATGATCCCGCGCGACATCACATTGCAGAAGTCTTTAACTGGCGTCTTCTTCACCGTGCCCTTGCGCGTGGCGAAGAAGATAAAGCGGTTTTCTTCTTCCAGGTTGCGCACCTCCAGCAGCGTCCGCACCGTTTCACCCGGCTGCAATGCCACCAGGTTGCCAATGTGTTTGCCCTTGCCCGCCGCGCCCACGTCCGGCACCTCATACACTTTCAGCCAGTAAACGCGCCCGGTGTTCGTAAAGACCAGCAGATACGAATGCGTGGAAGCGCTGAAGAGATATTCCACAAAATCCTCTTCGCGCGTCTTCATGCCGGTGCGGCCGGTGCCCCCGCGCCGCTGCTGCCGGTAGATCGACTGCGGCGTGCGCTTCAGGTATCCGCTGTGGGAGACCGTTACAATCACCTGCTCATCGGCAATCAGGTCTTCCAGCGTGATCTCCGTTGATTCGTCGGTAATCTCCGTGCGGCGCTTGTTGCCGAACTGTTCCTTTACGTCTTCCAGCTCTTTCACAATCACCGCGCGCAGCTTTTTGTCCGATGCCAGAATCGATTCCAGCTCCGCGATCTTCAGCCGGATCTCTTCCAGCTCTTTCAATATCTCGTCTGTGGAAAGCCGCGTCAGCCGGTACAGTTGCAGTTCCAGGATCGCGTCAGCCTGGCGCGGTGTGAGCTTGCCTTCCGCGCCGCCCACCTTGGCCTGGATCTGCTTATCGACAATCTTGAATTTCGCCGCCAGCAAATTTTCTTTTGCTTCCGCGCGCGAGCCTGATCCGCGGATCAGCTTGATGATGGCGTCCAGGTTGTCCAGCGCAATCTTGTAGCCTTCCAGAATATGTTCCCGCTCGCGGGCCTTTTCCAGCAGGTAGACCGTGCGCCGCCGCACCACGTCCACCCGGTGGTCAATGAAGTGCTGCAGCGCCTGCACCAGCCCCATTTCCTTCGGCTGGCCATTCACCACGGCCAGAAAGATCATGCTGAAACCTTCCTGCAACTGCGTGTGCTTGAACAACTGGTTCAGGATAATCTGCGCTTCGGCCCCACGCTTCAACTCCACCACCATGCGCATGCCGTCGCGGCCGGATTCATCGCGCACGTCGGAAATATCGTCGATGACCTTGTCGTTCACCAGTTGCGCAATGCGTTCCACGATCTTCGCTTTGTTTACCTGGTAGGGAATTTCCGTAACGATAATCGCTTTGCGGCCCTGGTTCAGGTCAGTAATCGCGGCTTTGGCGCGCATCACAAATTTGCCCCGGCCATGCGTGTAAGCCGCTTCAATCCCGCTGCGCCCGTAGATGTAGGCGCCTGTCGGGAAGTCCGGTCCTTTCACGATCTTTAAAACTTCCTTGAGCGTCGTTGCCGGATTATTCACCAGCATAATCGCAGCTTCCACAATCTCCGTCAGGTTGTGCGGCGGAATGTTGGTGGCCATGCCTACGGCAATTCCATTCGATCCGTTTACCAGCAGATTGGGAATGCGCGTCGGCAGTACCGTCGGCTCAACCGTGGACTCGTCATAGTTGGGGACAAAGTCGACTGTCTCTTTGTCAATGTCTTCCATCAGCGATCCGGAAATCCTCTGCAGCCGGCATTCGGTGTACCGCATGGCCGCCGGCGGATCGTTGTCCACCGATCCAAAATTTCCCTGCCCGTCAATCAGCGGATAGCGCAATGAAAAGTCCTGCGCCATGCGCACCAGCGTGTCATAAATCGCGGAGTCACCGTGCGGATGGTAGAGGCCCATGGCTTGTCCCACCACCTTGGCGCATTTGGTGTATTTTTTGTTGTATTGCAGGCCCATCTCCTGCATGGTGTAGAGCACGCGCCGATGCACCGGCTTCAATCCGTCGCGCACGTCCGGCAGGGCGCGGCCAATAATGACGGACATTGAATAGTCGAGATACGATCGCCGCATCTCCTCTTCAATGTTGATTGGCTGTATATTGCCCCCGGTCGGATTATTAGGCCCGTCGCTACCCGGAGGCGGCGTTAATGGGAGCTGCGGATTCTGTTCATCTGCCATGTTTTTCTCTCAATCAGGATGGGCGATTTAAGCACACAACGCGGGTAATTCTGGCGGCCCTGGTAAATCCGTCGAAATGTGCTCTAAATGGCTGCATTTACAAGAAGTTATGTGTTTGAGGATTACAGGAGATTATAGCACGGCAGAGGTGCGTTTGGCTTGTCACAATCTTGTTGCACAAGCCAAAACGCTCAGCAAGAAATCGCAAACTTTGTACTTAAGTAATTTTGTAAATTGGGAATGAAAATACGCAGCAGCACTGGCTTTGAAAATTACCCAATCACCAAATTACCCATTTACTAAATCTAATTCAGCTTCACCACCACGCCACGATCATCGTTCGCTTTTACCGTGGCCGCCGAATCCAGCTCTTCAACGTTGATCTTCCGCAGCGTCTTTCCGGAGAAGTCAAACAGCGTTCCGCTCATAATGGCGTAATTCTTTGTCTCCATCTGATGGCCGTCTTTAAAGATGAATACTGTCCCCGGCGCTTTGTCTTCCACCAGCGCCGCGGGGATTTCGTCGTCCGGCTTTGCTTTCCGCTCGGGCTGTCTTGCCTGGGCTGCGGGCTGTTGCCGGCTTCGTTCCCGCGAATCCATATAGTGCTCGCCGTAACGGTTATCATCCTGCTGGGTCAGCGCATCGCGAGCGCCCTGCAGATAGGCGGCGCGCAACTCATCGTCATTGCGGTTAGCCGCTTGATTGCGGTCAGCCGTTGTCTGGTTTCGATCGGTTGCAACCTCGTTCGCCTGGGCTGTATCCGGCTGGCTCTCCGGCACATAAGGATCTGCCACGGAGGGATAAGACCCGTCGCCGTAAAGCGAATAGAAAACCGGGACCGGCACAAAAACCTGCCGTCGCGGATGTTGGTTCCCAAACCGGCGCAGAGGACCACGAATGCGCACTCCGTGCCGTAACGGCGGATTCACTCCAAAAGGCAGGGGCGTGGGTGAAACCACGCTCGCCGGTACGCCGTGCTGCCGTCCGTCCGCCGTGGGCGACGTGACCGATGCTGGTGCGCCGCGGCTAAAAAGCTGGGCTTGCGATGCTTGCAGGACTGATGCCAAAAATAAAATGACGAAGACTGGTCGTGACATATGCCACCTGTTTGAATACTGCCCGCGGACTGCCCACTCGCGCAGGCTGTTCGCCAACTTGCTGCTCATACTTATGATAAACCCTGGGCCTCTGGGGTTACATTAAGTTTTGTACCCACCCTCGCAGCGCCAGTACCGTAAGAACGGCCCGAAGCACCAAACATGCGAGCAAAAACGCGGCCACGGGACGCCGGGACCGGGTCTCAAGGAAATCAGCGGCAAGCCCGCCAATGAATATAAAGACAAAACTCAGCCCCAGCGTTGCGTCCCATATCCGGAAAGCCGGCGCCAGACTGAACAAAAACACCGCCGTCAGTGCCGTAATAAGCGGGGTGGTATTGCCAAAATAGCGTGCCCGCGGCCAGCTTCCATAGGCGGTAAGTGCCAGAACAAATAGAAAAACCAGGATGTATCCGTCCGTTTGCGCGGACAAAGCAAACGCCAGGTTTCGCGCCGCTTCCAGCGTCGGTTTCTGCGCCAGGAGCGCTTTTGCTCCCAGTCCGGCGCTGTCCGTCAGCCAGAAAACCGCGGCCCAAACGCCAACGCCAATCGCCATTGCCCCAGTGAGCACAATCAGCACTTTTTTCCGGCATCCTGGCGCCAGATAAATCATATAACCGAACGCCAGCAATACCAGCGTGAATGCCCACCATGCCGTTGCCAGGGCAAAGCCAATGGAGAGTCCCAGAATCGCGATCCGCGGCGCCCATTTCTTCGGTGGAGCATAAAGCGTATGTGCCACCCCAATCGCCGTATAGATCAGCCCCAGCCCGCTCCAGGCCAGGATGATCTCCGGCCCAATATTGCTGCTGATTTTGATCATCGCCGGCGAGGTGCAATACAGCGCCAGGGCAACGTACCCGCCGTCGTCATCAAACAAACGCCGCGCCACCCACCACAATGCCGCGCCCAGCCATACTCCAAAAATGACAAACGGCAGGCGCAACAGCCATGGCCGCGGAACAGCCAGCGCGTCACTGAGAGATGGCGACGCCACTCGCCTGGCTAGCGTGGTGAATCGGGCTGGAAGCGCCGCGACCCATGCCGTGAACGGAGAAGGGTTTGCCGCCTTCGCTCCGCTTGCGGGAAGCCCTGCCGCAATGTAGCGGTATTCCAGGTCGGCAAGCTTGCGTGTATTGGCGGTCCAAAGACTTTGCGCCAGAAACGCCAGCAGCATCACTCCGGCAAACAACTGCGGCCTGCCAACCCTGAATTCTCTCACCACCTGAAGCATGAATTCACAGTTGTATCATGCAGGCCGGGCTGAATGCTTGGCCCATGTGCAGCCGGCCAAGGGTCTGCGTCGGCGCATGATTTTCACTCGGCGCACCCCGCCGCGCCTTCCATTTAGCTCTCACGCATCCACGGCAAGCTGTTATGCATAAGAAATACCTAACCATAAAAGCCGATAAAATGCGGCCCACCAACCTAAATCCCTGGCCCTCACCGCCGATGTTACTGAAGGAGACAGTCATGGATTACACCTCCGGTAACAATCTTTCCGCTCGGGTCCGCCGCACGCTTGACGACCTGGCCGCAATCCGCCAATCACTGCTCACAATTTCTGACCAGGCCGTGAACTCGTCTGAAAACGCCGCGCAAATCCTGGACCTGGAGTTGGCCGGCGAACTCAAAAACGTGGTGGACGCGCTCCGCCTTCTTCTGTGGGCCTATATCCAGGCGCTCTCCAACAAATCCGGCCGCTCGCCGCAGGAAGTGCTGAGCTGGTACAAGATGGAGCTGGCGGTGGAGATGCTGCGCAGCGTCCGCGGACGCTCAGCCCCGGCAAAAGATGGATGCATCGCCGGCTTTGAACGCCTGGTCAACCAGACTTTAAGTGCTTCCGTCAAAGCGCCGGTCCTCCAATCCGTTGAGAGCGCTTCATCAACGCATCACCTCCTTCCTTGATTCTGCACCGCCAAAAGGATTGTCTGAACGCTGAAAATATCCCCGGTCGCTGGAATTTGATCTGGTAAAGTTTCCTTGTCCCAGCCTGCAAGGAGCGCAATGGAACTGGAAATTTCGGGGAACGCCTCGCCCAACAATCCTTCACCCAGCGATTTGAGGCTGGTTTTCTTTAACGAACGTGGCTTGCGCGCCGGCTGGCGTCTGCTGATCTATTTCGCCATGATTGGGATCTTATTTGTGGCCGCCACATTGCTTGCTCGGCGGCTGG
>DATBCN010000377.1:0-2983 GCA_036270475.1 Candidatus Angelobacter sp.
TTGAGGATTGCCCGCAAGCTGGCGGGCTTTGGCGGCGAAAGCAGCGCCTTGCGCCAGGGCAGCAGCATGTTTGCCGGCAAGCGCGCGTAATTCCACAATTGCGTTTTGTTCCAGTCCGCCGGCGTAAGCACAGGCCAAGCCCACGCCGCTCCATGCATCGCCGTGGTATAGCAGTGGAACCCTGGATATGTTGCTGGAAATTTCCCGTGCGTTTGTGCCGTTTACAAACCACAAGCTCCGCCCCAGACCCTGATAGAAAACGTGCCGGGCGTCAATTGAGAGACGGGAGAGACGGGAAGCCGAATGACTTGACTGAATCTGCGCGTTGAAATGGAAGTAGCCCTCATGAAAGCCGAAGCCATCCAGCACCAACCAGCGAAGGACCGGTTGCAGTTTACCAATGGCTTGTTCCATCCGCCGCCGCAACCAGGGAAGCCTGGCATAGGCCCAGCCCGCTCCAACGTGCAGCATGAAGATGTGCTGCTTTCCCCGGCCAGCAACAAAACGGTGGAACGAATTGCTCCGCAGATGGATTCCATCAAGGAGGGCCAGAGCCATGCCAGCACCTTCATAGGCAAATCCACGATCTTTCAGGTCAACCTGGTCCAGGCTTTTCGCCAGCACATCCTGGTCCGGCTCCCGCAGGGCCGCGTGATACCCACGCAGAAAAACGTGGCCAATATTTTCCAGCCGGTCTTGAATTTCCGCGCTGCAACGCGTGAATCCACGACGCTCAAAATTTACTTCCCTGGGATGGATATTTAAGAGCCGTTGAACGAGTGCGGACATAAGGAGAATTGTGAGACTGCTTCTTGAGTGGCGAAGAATCAAACCGCCTTGCGCCCTTGCGAAAAGAACGTTCCGGTTGGTTTGAGGCAAGAGATATCCACGTCCACGGCAAAACTGCGCGCAATGGAATCAATGGCAACGACAACGCGAGTATTGTTCTGGCTGCGCAGCAGAGTGCCTTGCATTCCGCGCAGCACGCCGGAAGTTATGATCACATGCTGGCCTTCAGCCAATGCAAAATGCGGGGTGGCATTGCCAAACTCCACGCCCCGCCTGATGTAGTCAATCTCCTCCGCTGACAAGATGGAGGGCGCGTTTTTGCTTCCGATCATCTCCACTATATTAGGCAGGGTCAATACTTTTAGCCGCTCAACAAAAGGCAGACGGACAAAAACATAGCCTGGGAAAAGGGGCATCTCCAGGGTCACGCGACGGTCTTTCCACTGGCGGACAGAGCGGTAGCAGGGAAGGAAGTGCTCAATCTCAAGTCCCGCCAAGCGTAGCGCGGTCTTTTTCTCCTGGTTGGCCCGAACGTACAAAACAAACCAATGGGGACAGCTAACATCAAACGTCAAAGTATTTAGAGACACGGGGGAGCGCTCTTTTCAGGGGGGTCTGACCTTACCGCGGTGTGGATGCAGCTTCGCCCTGTCACTTACAGGTGATGTGATCCAAACCTAGTTAGATAGCGAATTGTTGCAGCTTCAATCAGGTACTCGGGAAACTGATCTTGAAGTCGTACAAGATGTGATGAACGGCGTTGCCGGCCATCTCAAAAATGTCCAGGTTCCGGAAGGGACGACCCGACACTTGAGGGGGACAAAATACCCCGTCTGCAAAGTCGTTGGCAAGACAAAATTGAAAGTTTTAACAATTTTCTTGCCGTATTTGTCCCGAAATGAAAACTGTGAGTTACTGCCAACAAAGAGGAGAGTGAGAGCAGGAAGAAACCTGATATCGAAAGCCGATCAAGGAACACGTTCTCAAGCAAAAGAAAGGGCGCGGTGAAGAACAGCGCCCTTTCCAGACGCGATCAACTTACTGAGCAGAGGAGATGCATGCCTTAACTGCAATCGCAGCGTTCTGTTGCTGGCCTGCGGTCCTGGCTTGAGTGCTTGGCGCGGGTTGGGGGCTTGCTGGCGCAGTGCCCGTATTGCATGTGCTGGGAACAACCGGATGCGGACCGTTATGCACCGGACGCGGGTAAAAGCCACCAGAAGGAAACGTTGTGGATGAAGGATAACCAGCGGGCGGCGAGGAACTCCACGAAGAGCCAGAGGAAGTGAGGGTAATGGAAGAAGCCGCCTGATGAGCTACGTAGTTTGCAGAGTTCGTCACGCTGGTTCCGGTTTTAACAAAAATGACATCGGCGTTGACAGTAATGTTTGAATCAAATGTGCCGTCCGTGCGTCCGGTCACGGTGCCGCTTGAAGCGGATAGCGCGTCAGGCTGCGGCAAAACGCTGGTGGGAATGGTGCCGCCGGAATTATTGAGTGTAACGTATACATCCACCTGCTGGCCCTGGTAGGTGACGCTGCTTGTGCTCTTCATGAAAACCGCTGTTACCTCAACCGGAGTTGAGCCGCCGCCGGTAATGTCCTTGGTGCGATGCATGATGGTGTCAGTTGAGCCGGTGGAAGACTGGATGGGCACGCCTTGCAGAGAAACATTGCCCAATCCCGCGGAACTCAGATCAATGGCAGCGCCCGCTCCGGTCTGAAGCAGGTCATAACCGGGAGTTTGGGCTGAAAGAGGCAGCGAGCAAATTACCAGCAATGCAAAAGACAAAACAAGAAGCAGTTGAGATTGGCTGCCCCTGGACACGATAAGACGGTTCATTTTTATACTCCTTAGTTGAAGGATGATTAGAACCGGTCAAGCCTGCGCGCGTCTTCTCCGCTATTGCTAACATTTAAGCGCTGGCCAAAGGAAATCGGCTGACCAGATGTGAAGTGGCGTGGGGCGCCTTAGCGGTTTGGCTGCCCTAAATTATCAGCGTATCGTCAATGAGGAAGCAGCGCGTCTGGGGGGACAGCAACAACGTCGTGAAGAACGTTCTCACCCGCGGAGACAGTGACCGGCAATCCCATTTCTTCCGCATTCTTTAGCTTCTCAGGATCAAACCATTCAAAAGGCTCTATTTCCTGAAAGGCAAACAGTTTATAGGAGCCGGGCGGCACACCTTTGAGCGTAA
>DATBCN010000378.1:0-1763 GCA_036270475.1 Candidatus Angelobacter sp.
GCCGTAGTAAGTGAGCGCGCGCCCTTTAAAGAAATTTGGGTCCTCTGAAGGCGGCTCATTCACCAGCATCAACAGCACTTTGCCCTTCAGGTCCGTACCTTTATAGTCGTCCCACTTGTACTCCGGGGCATTGATTCCATAGCCGACAAAAACAATGGGAGCATCGATCTCCGACTTCTGCGAGTGTGTCTGGTCTGTAGCTACGTAATCGTCCGCGAACTTGAGCGCCATCTCCGCGCCGGACTTGGGAACAAAGGTAAACCGCGTTTGCTTGGCCTCGGTGGTCACGCCGAAAAAATTGATTTGCTGAAAGTAAGTGCCGTCATCACCTGCCGGCGCCAGCCCGTAGCTCTTGAACTGGGCGGCAATCCAGTCAGCAGCCATGTCACCGCCCTTCTGTCCGGTGCCACGCCCTTCCAGTTTGTCGTCAGAAAGATACTTCACCGTGGCGCGGATCTTTTCCGCGTCAATGGCGTTCATGGCTTTTTGTGTGGCGGGTGATGTGGATTGACTGTGTGCCGCTAACAGACAGGAGCTAACGATGAGCAGAACGGCGCCAAATCGTTTCATTGTTCCTCTTTTTTACTGAGTGCTGATTGTTGACTGCTGATTGCTTCATCCGCGACCGCGGACTAATTCTTTGACTCTCAACCGGGCTTGAACTCTGCGATATTTTCACCGGGAAAAAAGATCTGTGCCGCGGCCGCATTACTCACAGCGGCAAGGCGGCGGTTCAACTGCTCCACATCGGCCTTGGACCAACTGACCGTGGCGAACTCTATCTCGCCTTCAGTAGAAATCAGAAAAGTAGTGGGCACATTGGTCAGCCCGTACGCGTTGGACGCGGGATATTTTCCCGCCGGATCAAGCAATACAGGAAACGTTACGCTAAACTGCCGGTTAAATGCCTTGGTGTCCGCGGCATTGTCCTGTGAGACGCCTACAAATGTGAACCCGCCCTCTTTCTCGTATGCTCTAAAAATGCGCTCCAGGTATGGTAAAGCCATGTGGCATACCGGGCAGCTCACCTTGAAAAATACGGCCACCACAGGGCCTTTCTTGCGTTCTGCTTTGAGTGAAAATTTGCGTCCATCTAAGTATGGCAGTTCAATTTCCGGCGCGTGTACCCCGGCTTCCAGTGCAGGCATTGGTCCCCCTTACAGCTAATTACTATTGTAGTTAATTTTAACGACCCAGAGGAACCCGGTTCCCGCCGCGTTTTAGTGCGTCTTTTGTGCTCCACTGGTGAAGCACTGGCCGTTGTGATTGTCAGGAAGATCTCTACGTAGATTGCCGCGTTCATCGCGATTATCGAAAAAACAGTTCGGTGATTTCTGTGAAGGCGCTTCAAAGGCCACTGCCATTCCGCCAGCAAACTGGTTTGACTGATATATGTTGTCGCGATTAGCGCCAGCCTGCCTGCCGGCAGAGTAGTTCCGGATGGCTGTGGCGCGCGCGCCGGGACCCTCCGCCAAAACCTTATTGCCCATAATGACCGCTCCTGTGACATTGCCCTGGAAAATAAATCCGTAGACGCCGGACTTGTCGATCTGAATTGTGTTGTTCAGAAACTTGAAGTTCGCAAATGTCCCTTCGCCGCCGATTACAATGCCGTACTTCCGCGGATGGATGATCTTGTTGTTCTCAATTCGCACACCGTTATTTACCAGACTGTCAATATTGAATCCATATTCCGTGTTGATAGCAGTGTTATCGTGAAACACGGTCTCGCCCAGGTCCCATCCACCGTAGCCGATCTGGTA
>DATBCN010000379.1:0-12682 GCA_036270475.1 Candidatus Angelobacter sp.
ACTGTGCGAAAACGAACAGCTCCGCGAAGGAGTTTTGTCAATTGTCCTTTTTCGCACTTGATTCGCTATTGACGATACGCTAGAGTAACGCAGCCCCAAGGGGTGGAAGTGCCGCGATCTTTGAAAAACAGCCATTAGCACTTAGCCGTTAGCACTTAGGCAAGATCAGCCCAAGATCAGAGCCGAAAAAGCAGAAGAAAACGCCTTTGACCGTTCGGTGACCGTTCGGTCGAATTGGGGTTTGGCTTTTGTTTTCAACAAAAGTTCGACCCCCGGGTGGGGCTATGTAGAAAAAAATTGCCAAAATCGCCTGGAATTGCCAAAAAATTGGGGATTGAAAAGCCAAAGCAAAATTCTTACGCCGATAAGCCGGATGACAACTTGAGCAAAATATTGGGGTCAACCCCGGAGTTGCATTGTGTAAGTCTATATTTTCCGGGGTTGAACGGGGGAGGGGTGGTGGACCGCCGTGAGGTACATAGGCAGAGGGCCACAAGAAATTGCCAAAATCGCCGGAATTGCCAAAAAATTGGAATTGAAACCAAAGTAAAACCTTTACCACTGATAAGCACAGATGGCACTGATCGGAGGGAGATCAATATCCTTTGACCAGGATTTGAGGTTCTCACACCGCCGCTTCTGATAGCGGAAGCCATATCTGGAAACGCGTGTTACCCGGTTCGGATTCAACCTGAATGTGGCCGCGATGCTTGCGCACGATGCGCTGGACGGTATCCAGGCCCAGCCCGGTGCCTTCACCCACGGCTTTGGTGGTAAAGAACGGTTCATAGATGTGCGGCAGCACGTTGTCTGGGATTCCCGGGCCATTGTCGGCAATCTCCACCACCACGCAGGCGTCCTCTTTATAGGTGCGGATGCGCAGCTCGCCCTTGCCGCCCATGGCATCAATGGCATTGTCAATAATGTTGGTCCACACCTGGTTAAGTTCGCTGCCAAATGAATTCACCAGAAAGGGGAGCTTCTGGTAGTCGCGCTGCACGGTAACTCCCTTTTTGAGCTTATGGTTCAGGATAGTCAGCGTGGTTTCCAGACTTTTTATGATGTCAACGTTTTGCACCGGGGCCTGGTCCATGAAGGTGTATTCCTTGATGGCGCGGACCAGATCAGAGATGCGCGACGTGCTGTTTTCAATTTCATTCAGCAGGTTGGCAATCTCAACGGAAGCAGCCAGCCGGATGAGCGCCGCGCGGGCCGTTGCGCCGTCAAGGTTCTGGAAGAGGCTTTCCAGTGTTTCCGGCTGGACGTTTTTGTGGGCCAGGTCCGCGGCCAGTTGCCACAGATCGTCCTGGCCGTGCGTGCGCAGCCAGGAATCAATTTGCTCTTCCAGCAGGCTGATGGCCAGCGTGTCCGGGGGCGGCCCGTCCTGCTGGATGATCAAAGTCTCCAGCTTTTCGACTTCACTTTTCTGCGCCGGCGTAAGCTCATGCGCGCCGAGTTCATGGCTGGCGTCCTTGATGCGTTTGAGCGTGTTGCGCAACTGGCTGGTGGCGCGCTTGGCGGCAGACGCGGGGTTATTGAGTTCATGCGCCAGCCCGGCGGAAAGTTTACCCAGAGCAGCCAGACGGTCACGCTGCTGTTCCACGCGCGTGACTTCACGGATGCGGTCAGACATGAGGCCCACAAGCCGCTGGGTCAGCTCCGGCATCTTCTGTATCAGGTGCGGAAACTGCGTGGTGGGAAAACGCAGCAGACGGCTGTCAGTAACGGCGCGGCCGCTCACGGTATAGAACTTCATCCGGGAAAAAGGCAGCACGCCGCCGATATCGCCGGACTTGCTGGTGAAAATGAGGGTTTCGCCGCCAAATTCGCCGCGGAGTTGCAGTTGTCCGTCAAGCACCACGAACATTGCATCCGCGGGGTCGCCCTGGTGCAGGTAGGTGTCGCCGGCCTTGAGTGAGATTTCCTGTGTCTGGCTGATAAACCATTCGATCTGATCCTGAGGCAGATCAACGAAGACCGGAACGCGCAGCAATTCTGATTTTTCAACCATGCTTATACCTTGCTGAGGTACTGATGAATGAACTGCACCGCAACGGACCCTTCACCCACGCCGGAGGCCACGCGCTTGACCGAACCATGGCGCACGTCGCCCACGGCGAAAAGGCCGGGAATGTTGGTCTCCAGCAGAAACGGATCGCGCTCCAGGGTCCAACTCTTGGGGCGTTTGCCGTCCCAGATAAGATCAGGCCCGGTCAGTATAAAGCCGCGGTCGTCGCGCTCCACCAGGTCGCCCAGCCAGTCCGTTTTGGGCAGAGCGCCGATAAAGATGAACATGGCGGTTGCCGGCACGCGCTCAACCTTATCAGTGTCAGAGCAGAGCACGGAAATCTCTTCCAGATGCGTTTCACCGTGCGCTTCAGCAACGCTGGCATGCGTCCAGAGCTGTATGTTGGGGGTCTCTTGGATCTGGTCAATCAGATATTGAGACATGGTGGCGGCCAGCGAGCTGCCGCGCACCAGAATCACCACGCGGTCAGCATAGCGGGAAAAGTTCATGGCCGCCTGGCCCGCGGAGTTTGCGCCGCCCACCACGTAAACAGTTTCGCCCTTGCAGGCGATCGCTTCTGTGGAGCCGCCGCCATAGTAAATGCCCGCGCCCTGGAGCCGGTCAATGCCCGGCGTATCGAGCCGCCGCCACTGCACTCCGGTGGCAACCATCAGGGCATGGCAGGAGATTTCATTTCCGTCCGCCAGTTTCAAAATGCGGTAAGAGCCTTCCGTCCTTACGCCCACGGCTTCCTGCGAAAGGATTTCCACGCCAAAGCGCTGCGCCTGCACCACGGCACGCCGCGCCAGATCGCCTCCGCTCAGTCCGTTGGGGAAGCCCAGATAATTTTCAATGCGCGAACTCATGCCCGCCTGTCCGCCGGGAGCTTCACGCTCCACAATCACGGTATGCAGACCTTCCGAAGCGCCATAAACAGCGGCGGCAAGTCCTGCCGGGCCTCCACCGATGATTGCCAGATCATAAAAGCTGGTCTGTGCGCGCGTGCGCAAGCCGACTTTCTGCGCCACGTCCGCCGGCACGCTCTCCAGAAATTTTGTTCCATCAGGAAAGAGCGTAACCGGAAGACTTGCAGCTTCCGGCCCCAGCGCCTCCAGCAGACGTTTGGTTTCCGGATCATTGGCGGAAAGCTCCACGTCAATCCACTGGTAAGGAACGTGATTGCGGGCAAGAAAATCACGCAGTTCATACGAGCGCGGCGACCATCGCGTACCCAGGACGCGAATGCCTTCAAACGCAGGCCGGTAAGTAGCCTGCCAGTCATCCAGCAGATCATCCAACTGCGGATAGAGATGCTCCTCGGGCGGGTCCCATGGCTTCAGGAAAAAATAATTGATGTTAGCTTCGTTGATCGCGCCGATGGCCGCGTTGGTGTCAGCATAAGCCGTGAGCAGGGCGCGCTTGGCGTCAGGGAAAATTTGCCTTGCCTCCTGCAGAAAGCCCACGCCATCCATCTTGGGCATGCGCTGGTCGGCCAGCAGCAGGGCCACACTGTCATTGCGGACTTTCAGTTGCTTCAGCAGCTCCAGCGCCTGGTCAGGCGCATCGCTGGCCAACACGCGATACGAAGCGCCATAGTGCGAACGCAGGTCGCGTTCAATGGCCCGCAGAACATCAGCGTCGTCGTCAACACTCAGCAAAATCGGTTTTGCCATATCGGTCTACTTCCGCAGCGGGAATTATTTCTAACGACTTTCGGGTTGAAGATTTTCTTCGCGTTTAAGACTTTTTGCATTGAAGAAATCAATTAGATGCCGGCCAGCTCAGTTGGTCGCACAATTGAAATCAAAAGCAAAACCTGCCCGACGCGCGGGCCTTAACCCTTTTAGAGAGAGAACGGTTTCACTGGCTTTCAGGCAGCGTGTACTCAAATTCGTAGGAATGCTTGCCATTGGTGATGATGATGTTCATCTTGCCGGTAATGCCCGTCAGTTGTCCGGTGCCGGAATCAGGCACCACGGTAACTGAAAGCTCCGGCGTGTTGCGCGTCATGATGCCAGTGTGGTGCAGGATAAATGTGCCGGTGCGTCCATGCAGCGTTCCGGTTACTTTTTCCACCGCCACGTAGACTCCTGATCCCTTTACGTCAGACATGCCGGTCAGCATCTGGCCTTTGCTGGCGCCTTCCAGGTCGCCATGGAACTGCTTGTCAATGGTCATGCGGCCCAGTGAAGGATCAGCACCCTCGTCCTTTTGGGGCGCCAGTTTTACCTCAAACGTGCCGTTTGCATGCGCGGGCATGGCTGGTCCTTTCTGTTTTGTCTCTGCAGATTGTGAGTGCGCCCAGGCAACTACACTAACCAAAATGGACATGGCAACGATTGCCCCAGGGAAACGGCCAGATTGAATGTTGAGATTGGCTTGGTACACGCCACCATTCTAGCGCAATGCGTGGCGGAGGTTTTTGCGCCTAAGTGGACCGGCGATTCAATCTTCACGCCGACGTTTGCGGGCGCTTGAACACCAATACCTTGGCGGTAAAAACATGGACCGGCTCGGCATTCTGGTTGGTTGTGGTGCTGCGCACTTTTACCACGGCCTGGTTTGGCCTGGACCGCGACGGAATAATTTCCATGATCTCGCTTTCCACGCGCAGAATGTCGCCTGGCCGCGTTGGCTTGGGCCATGCCAACTCGCCGCCCAGTCCAATAATGCCGTTGCCCAACGGCAAGCCGCCGGTCACAAGCAGGCGCATGGCTACGGCCGCCGTGTGCCATCCACTGGCGGCAATTCCGCCAAACACGCTGGCGTTGGCCGCGGCTTCATCAAGGTGGAAAGGTTGTGGATCAAATTCCCCGGCAAAAGCTTTGATCCGTGCTTCGTCCATCTGGTGTGTGTCAGACAAAAACTTCTGGCCAACGTAGAGATCTTCCAGGTACAGCCCTTTGGCGTCGCCTGTTTGATTCATCGCGCGTTTCTCCGCTTTCTCCACAAGAACCTGCTCTGGCTAGGATAATAGTCAGCGTAGCGTAACTTTTGGCTCCACTGACATTCCCGGCCGCAGCCGATGGTCAGAGTTCTCTCCCGTCTCCAGCACGATTCGTACCGGCACTCTTTGCACCACTTTTACGTAATTGCCGGTTGCGTTTTCCGCGGGCAACAAACTGAATTTGGAACCAGTCGCTCCGCCAATCGCATCAATGTGTCCTTTATAGTCGCGCCCGGAAGCGTCTGAATGCACCGTCACGCTCTGTCCTGGCTTCATTTTCCGCAATTGCGTTTCCTTGAAGTTGGCGGTAATCCAGAGATCGTCCACGGGAATAATGGTGAGCAATTGCTGCCCTGGCTGTACGCGCTGTCCAGCTTCAACATTCTTTCGTCCGATGATCCCGCTCACCGGCGCAATGATTTTTGTATAACCAAGATTCAGTTGTGTTGTAGTGAGTTGGGCGCGCGCGCGGCCTGCGTCCGATACGGCTGCCGCTGCTTTCGCCCGCGATGAAGCAATCTGCTGGGGCGCTGATCCCGCGGCCAGCAAGTCCGCTTTGCGTTCGGCCAGCCTGCTCTGCGCTTGTGCAATGCGCTTCTGCCCTGCAAGCACCTCAGCCTTTCCGCCTGTAACCGCTTCCCGTGTTGTGGTTGCCTCCGTGGCTACGCGATCATACTCTGACTGCGAAATTTCATGTTTCCCCAAAAGTTTTTCATAACGCTGCCGGTCTGCCTCGGCGCGATTGAAATTGGCTTCCGCACCAGCCAGCCGCGCTTCCGCCGCCTGCAACGCCGCGCGTTCTGAGGCGACCGAGTCCTCGGCTTCGTTCACCGCGGCGTTTGCCAGATCAAGCCGTCCATTGCTGCCGGAAGAAATCACGGCCACATCTTTCTCTGCTGCAACGGAACCGGCCTGCAGCCGTTCATAATCCGCCTGGGCGCGGTCGCGCTCCGCCTGGAAGTCAGCCGGATCAATTTCAGCCAGCACGGTGCCGGCTTGGACAAAATGGCTGTCCTGCACATCAGGATTCACGGTCAGAATCGTGCCGCTGATGCGGGCGCTGATGGGGTGCAGATGGCCGTCCACCTGCGCGTCATCGGTGGACTCATACGATGCCAGATAGGCCCAGCCCGCCGTGGCCGCGACCAGTAGCACAACTGCCGCCACGACCATGACGATCTTACGATTACGTTTCAACCCCGAGAGCAGCGAACGCTTCTCTGGCGCAGCGGTAGGTACCGGCTCGATTTCTGGCTGACTCGCGCTATCAGGCATGGAACGTTGTTCCTTTTCTTCAGCAAACTCCGGTGACACTAGCTCCGGTTTGGGCGGTTGGAGTTGAGTAGCCATTTTAGTTTCCTCCTAGATACTTGGTCACATCTTTTTGTGCCGATCCCAGCGCCCGCAGTAACGTGAGCTTGGCAAGGTTGTGCGCGAAAAGGCTGGAGATATAGTTTTCATTGGCCGCGGCCACATCCTGCTGCGCCTGTATCACTTCAAGATTGTTGGTTACGCCGTTCAGGAAGCGGTCACGCGCCTGGTCCAGCGTTCGCCGCGCAAGCTGTGTATTTTTCTCCGCCACTTTCACGGCGCTGTCCGCCGCCTGCAGATCAGTAAAGGCATTGCGAACTTCATAATCCACGCGTCCAACCAGGTCGGCATATTCTGACTGCCGCCGGTCGAGTTGGGCCGATGCATCCTGAATGTCTGACCGAATCCGCCCGCCCGTAAAGAGGGGCAGAGAAACCGTGGCGACGATGGAGTACGTATTGTCAGACCGCGCCAGGTTCGTTCCAATGGCGCCGTAATAGCCGTTCACGCTGAAGCCGGGAGCGCGCTCCAGTTGCGCGGCGCGCTTGGTGAGTTGTGACGCGGCGGCAGTCGATTGCGCGGATTTAATGTCAGCCCGGTCAGCGCGGGCCTGGCGAAGTGCTGTTTGCAGGTCGCCACCGTCCCACGCCTGATAAGCGGCTTTGCTCGTGGTGCTGAACTGCTGTCCGCTCGGCAGCCCAATCAACCGTGAAAGAGTCAGCTTGTCTTTTTCCAGGTTCGCGGCAGCCACCGTAAGGCGCTGTTCGCTGGTCTGGCGTTGCACGGTGGAGCGGAAGCCTTCAATCTCCGCCGCCAATCCGGAATTCACGCGATTGATTGTCTGCGCCTCAAGTTCGCGGGCTGAATCCAACTCTGCCTTGGCCGTTTCTACTCTTGCTTCACTCGACTCCACTTGCAGATATGCTGTGCCTACGGCCAGCGCCACCACGTTGCCGGCATCGTCCAACTGCAACTTCTGCGCCTCCGCCGCGTGCTGTGAAGCACGATATTTATAGAGCGTCTCAAGATTCAATCCAGTATCAGAGAACGAAAGATAACCTTCCTGATAGCCAAATTGGCCGGTCGATGCCGCCAGGCCGGGAATCTTCAGGCCAATGGCAACGCGGCTAAGATCGTCAAGGTTCTGGCGCAGCAGCGCGGAAACGCTTGGGACCATGGCGGAAAGCGAACGCAGGCGTTGTGCCTGCGCCTGCCGCAGAGAGACCTGATTTTCAATCACGCCCAGGTTAAAACGCAGTCCGCGCGTGATCGCGTCATTCAGTGAGAGCGCCACCGGTTCATTTGATAAAGTTCCCGTGGGCACGCTGCCCAGAAAGGGATTTTGCTGCTGCCCGGCCAGCGAGCTTGGCGTGGTGCTGTTGGCCGCGGGATTGATGGTGCGCGGCGTTGCGATGCTGCCCAGCTCAAAAGATGCGTTATTTTGCTGGGCCAGGGTACGCGGCGTCAGCCCCGCAAGACCGGCAAGAACCATGATGATATGAATGCCTTTCACTTTGTCCTCCCGTCTTTTAATCCTGAAACTCACTCTTCATTAAAACCAGGCATTCTTTATCTCAGTGGGCTGCGGCAGACCCTGCGCTGCGGAACGGTTTGGTAAGCAGCGCCAAAACCAGTGTTCCCATCGCTACCCAGCCCAGCGTGTAAAAACAATCGAGCGATCCAAGAAATGCCGCCTGCTGATTGGCCAGCCCGGAGACCATGCCGTAGGCCCGTTGCGCTGCGTCGGACGTGCTGGACCCGGCGCCTATCAGAAACTGCGTAGTCGCTTCCAGGCGCTGCGTAAAAATCGGGTTGTCCGGCGTGAGATGCTGCACCAGCACGCTGTGATGAAATTGCGTCCGCCGCTCCAGCATCGTCGTCATAAACGCAACGCCAAAACTGCCGCCCAGATTGCGGAACAAGTTGGTAATGCTGGAAGCCTTGTTGTTCTTGTTCAGGGGCAGATACGAATAAGCCAGTGAAATTACCGGGACAAAAAAGAACCCCAGTCCAATGCCCTGCAGGGCCCGCGCCAGGGCATAAGAACGATAGTCAGAGCCCAGGTCGAGCGAGGCAAAACGCCACATGGCCAGCCCCACAAAAATTGCTCCGGCGATAATCAGCTTCTTCGCGCCCGTCTTCGGTATCAGCCGCACTACTATCGGCGCCATTAGAACAATCACAAATGCTCCCGGACCAAGCACCAGACCGGCGTCGGTAGCGGTGTAGCCATAGAGAGATTGCAAGACCTGCGGGATCAGGACGGTGCTGCCAAACAGAACAAAGAAGAAGCCAAAATAAAGCGCGTTGGCCAGGGCAAAGTTTCGTTCTTTGAAAAGCTGAATTTCCACCACGGGATCATGATGCCGCCATTCATAGATTGCCGCGGCGACCAGCGCAACAATCGCCACCGTCAAAAAGACCACGATAAAGTGGCTCTCCAGCCAGTCTTCACGCTGGCCCTTGTCCAGTACTATTTCCAGCGCGCCAAAGCCAAGGGCGATCAGCGAGATGCCCAAATAATCGATCTTCAGCTTGCCTCCGCTGCGCGCGGCCTTTACCTCTTCAACAAACTGCGGCGGATCAGAGACAAGCTTGTGGGTAAAAAACAGGCTTATGAGTCCAATCGGTATGTTGATAAAAAAAACCCAGCGCCAGGAGAAATGGTCGGTGATCCATCCGCCCAGCGGCGGGCCAATGGCTGGAGCGGTAACAATCGCCATGCTGTAAAGGGCCATGGCCGCGGCACGTTTGGCCCCGGGGAACGTGTCAACCAGGATCGCCTGCTCCACTGGCGCCAATCCGCCACCGCCCACGCCCTGCAGGATGCGGAAGAAAACCAGCAGTCCCAGGCTGGGTGCGATGCCGCACAGAAAACTGCTGGCCACAAACAGCGCCACGCATGTCATGTAATAGTTCTTGCGGCCAAAAACGCGGCTTAACCATGCGCTCAATGGCAGCACCACCGCGTTGGCCACCAAATAGCTGGTAAGCACCCAAGTGCTTTCGTCGTAACTTACGGCCAGGCCGCCGGCGATATGAGGCAGGGAAACATTGGCGATGCTGGTATCCAGCAACTCCATGAACGTGGCCAGCGTTACGGTGATGGCGATAAACCACGGATTCACCGCCGGTCTGGCGCTCTGTGCCGCTGCGGTGTTCAATGTTCCGGTAAGGGCTTGCGTGCTCACTGGCCCGGCTCCTGTTTTGGATTTCGCGTACACCGTAAACTTGCCCGCCTAAAAAGATGCGTACGCTGTATACAACGACGCAAAAAAAATATGCCTACTCGAATTGCCGCGTTACCGTGGCGATCAGCTCGTCTTTCATGCGCTCCGGATCTTTCCACGGATAGCACCTGCTGGTGGTAATCAGCGCGCTGGCCAGCCCGTGCGTGGCGACGCGTATGATCTGCGCCAGCATCTCCACATCCACTTCAATGCCTTTTTCAGCGGCGCATTCGCGCACGCCGTCACGCAGCCGGTCCATGGCAAGCTGGGCAATGGCCACCTTGCGCTCCGCAACCGGGCCCGGCGGCATCAGCGTCATAAACGTGACCTTGTAATGGTTGGGATGGCTGAGATGGAAATCCACGATGGTCCGCATGCAGAGCCGTAATTTTTCCAGCGCCGTCCCCGGCCGCTGCCGCGTTTTATCCAGCAACTGGATCATGCTGCTGAACGTCTCTTCACAGATGGAAAGCAACAGCTCTTCCTTGCTCTCATAATGGCGATAGACGGCCATGGGAGAACAGCCGACCTCCGCTCCAATGCGCCGCATGGAGACACTCTCATACCCTTCGCGGGCAAACAGGTCGCGCGCCGTGTCACGAATCTGTTCGCACAGCGGCAGATGCGAGCGGCGGCTCTTGGTCCGTCGCACTGCGGTTGCGGCTTTGTGCGCAAGCGGCATTCAGAATATCTCTCGAGCTATGTTTACACCGTACACATTAGATGTCAAGTAAATATTCTGGATGCATCCAGGGTGCCGAATATCGTGGTTATTGAGGACATTGCAGTTGCGGCGCGGCTAAGTTAACCGGTCGGAGCTTTCTGTGCGTCTTGTGATGCGGTTTGATAAGCGTCCTGGCACAGTGCGCGCAATACTTCTGCCACGCTCCATGCCTGCGCGAAGCAGCCGCGCGGGCGGTGCGGTCCATCCGCATCAAATATCTCGGAAATCTGGCCCAGTCCTGCCTCGGTAAGATGTTGTTCGATTCCGCGCAACAACCCGTGAGCGCGCGCTCTGGCTTCCGCCGTTCCGCCGTTGATGCGCACATACGCTGAAACAAACGGCCCCAGCAGCCAGGGCCATACCGTACCCTGGTGATAAGCAGAGTCGCGGCTGAACTGATTGCCCTCATACCGGGGGCGATAACGCGGGTCCGCCGGGCTGAGTGTGCGCAATCCTACCGGCGTCAGCAGCTCGCGTTCCACGGTTTCCACCACCGCGCGGGCACGTTCCTGTGGCAGCATGGAATAATGCAGGCTCACCGCAAAAATCTGGTTGGGACGCATCGATGCATCCGGCGCACCGCCATTCACAACGTCATAAAGGCAGCCCGCGTTGTTGTTCCAGAAAACCCGGTTAAACGCTGCGCTTGCCCTAGAGGCCAGGTCTGAATATTTCTTCTGGCGGTCCGCGTCGCCAAAGCGTTCCGCAAGCTCTTCCATGGTCCGGAGCGCGTTATACCAAAGTGCCTCGATCTCCACGGGTTTGCCGCTCCGGGGAGTTACCACCCAATCGCCAATCTTGGCGTCCATCCAGGTCAGTTGTGCGCCGGGCGCGCCGCCGCTGAGCAGGCCATCCCCGTCCAGCCTGATGTTGTAGCGCGTTCCCTTGATATGAAATTCGATGATCTGGTTCAAAACGTCATAAAGTTCCTGCCGGATAAAAGCATAATCGCGCGTCGCCTCTCCATAAGCGCGCACCGCTTCAAAGAACCACAACGTCGCATCCATGGTATTGAACTCGGCCTGTTCGCCGGAATCAACAAAACGGTTGGGCAGCATGCCCTGGTCAGTATGCCGCGCAAAATTTCGCAGGATGCTTTTGGCAATATCAGCCCTGCTGGTGTACAGCGTGAGACCGGGCAGTGAGATCATCGTGTCCCGCCCCCAATCCGTGAACCAGGGATAGCCCGCGATGACTGTCCAATCCTCGCCGCGGCGCGCCAAAAACTGGTCCGCCGCTACTGCCAGCGTCCGCACCAAAGGATCGTCTACCGGAACCGACGCGGCAACCTGCTGCCGGCGTTGCAGCTCCGCCGTCCGAATGGCGGCAGCCTGCCCGATGTCTTTTTGCTCGATTGAAGCAATCACCGTGGCGTCGCGGTCTTTAGCGAGCTTCCACGCCAGCATGAATGGATTGAACAGGTCTTCTGCAAAGTCCAGGCCCCGGTCCCGCTCCACCCGATAAAGAAAGTTTTTATACCAGTAACCCTGATTCTGAAGCTGGCTGGCATCGTGGGCAAAATAAAGTCGCGGCAGCGCCGGGTAGGGTTGCAGGCTGGCCGAATTTGGCGTGCTCTCCACAGCATTGTTCAAAACGCGATTCTCGTGCGTCGTGGAGTGATAGTCACGGAACGCAATCAATGGCCGCAACTCCAGCGTCAGCTCGATTCCAGGCGGAGCTTGCAGCAGCTTGTACTCAACCTGCACGGTGTTGCTGCCCCGCGGCATGAAGAGTGTTTTTTCCAGGCGCACCTCTTCTATCTCAAACGTCCATGTAGGAAAAGGATCGAGCCGGAAACCGGCAAGTAAACGATAGCCTTCAGGATGGATTGCGCCGGCATACTCGTTGGTGGAGAAATCGATTCGGCGGTCGCTGATCACGAGCGTTTCTTCCATCTTGGAAAGGAGAAGCACGCGCCCGCCGGGCGGATTCAGTGCCGCTATGAGCGACCCATGGTAGCGTCGCGTGTTAGCGCCGGCAACCGTGCCACAGGCAAACCCTCCCAGCCCATTGGTCTCCAGCCATTCGCGGTCAAGGCCAGCTTCCAGGTCGGTACAAACGCTCTTGTCAAAACTGATCACGGCAGATCATCCTTGGTCCTGGCAGTAACGCGACTCGTAACTCACCTTGATGGTCTCACGGGGTCTCAAACTGGTTGCAAGCCTCAGGATAACTCTCATACCTTCCGCCCGAACCGGTGTATCTAAAGTAGACACGTAGCGGGCGTCAATTTTGCTCCGTCCAAGACGGCAGACTGGACATTGTTTGCCGCCGAGTGGTTGCCGCCGAGTGCGGCACAGTGGATAAGCAGCCCAAGATAAGCAGCCCAAAGAAAAGCAGCCCAAAGAGGTTCCTGCTTTGCTTTATTCTGGCCACCAAACGTATCAGGGCCTTAAGCGGTTAGGGTGAATAGAGCTTGCGAGCTTCTCCCTGGGAATTCAATCTCGTGAAGCAGCAGAGCG
>DATBCN010000380.1:0-1633 GCA_036270475.1 Candidatus Angelobacter sp.
TTTCGGCGCAGCTTTGGCCGGGGCTTTTGCGGGAGCAGCCTTCTTCGCAGCAGCCGCAACCGGCGCGGCTTTCTGCCTGGCTGCCGTTGCTGCAGGTTTTACCGGAGCAGCCGCCGCTGGAGGTGCGCCTTTCACTGGCGCGCCCTTGGCTGCCTCAGCCGCAGGCGCAGGCGCTGCTGCTGGCGCAGGACCCGGAGCGCCAGCCATGGCGTTCTTCGGCTTGCGTCCTCGCTTTTTGGGCGCTTGATCTCCCGGCACTGCTGCCGCCGTTGGATCTTTTTCTTTTTTGCCTCGTCCACGGCGGGGCGGTGGCGGCGGTGGCGGCGGCTCCGGCGGAGAGTACGGTTCCAGGAACTTCACAATCTCAGTATGCGAGCGCAGCTTGCCGTCCAGCAGCATCAGGAAAGCTTCATCCTGGATTTTCTTGTACTCCGGATGCTCCGGCGTAATGCGCATCTCCGCCATTTCCGGGAATGGCAGCTTTTGCCGGACCGGCGGCCACTTGGTAAGGAAGTTTTTGATTTTTTGTTCGACGGCTGAAGCGCGCGGCGTAATCGCGTTGAACAACAGCGCGTCAGGCCGGTTCGTCATCATGAATTTCCAGGTCTGCGAAGGCAGGGCCAGGTCGCGCGCCATCAGCTTTTTGGCATAATCCTTGGCATCGTCTTCAAGGTGCTTCCAGCGTTCTACAAAACCCTTGTTGACGATCTGCTTCTGCATCGCGGAAACATCTTTGTCCGCCAGTTTGCGGGTGAGGAAGTGCATCACAATCGGGCTGGCGTCAGGATTCAGCCCCACTTCCTGTAGTTGCTGTTTTACCTTGAAGACCTGTGTAAGCCCGGCGGAATCCACCTTGGCCACGGATAGGTGCGCCGCCAAAACTTTCAGCCAGCCTTCTTTTTCCAGGGCCTTCAGCACATCAACGGGATTATCTTCATGCGCCAGTTGCTCAATCTCATGCCCCAGGGCGCGGTCGGAGACATTCTCAATGTAGTTGTTTTCCTTGGCCGCGTCATACCGTGCCTGGGTGCGCTCTTCCAGCGTCCAATGAAACCGGGTGAGCAGGCGGGTGGCGCGAATCAGCCGTGAGGGCTCTTCATAAAACGCATAATTGTGCAGGACGCGCAGCACCTTGGTTTCAATATCGGCCGCACCGTTGAAGGGATCTGTAAGCAGTCCGCGCGAGCCGGGGTTCAGCGAGAGCGCCATGGCGTTCACGGTAAAATCGCGCCGACGCATGTCGTCATAGATGGTGCCTTGGGTAATCTCGGCCGGTTTGCCCGGCTTGTCGTACTTTTCTGACCGTGTGCTGGTCACTTCGGCGCGCACATTCCCTGGCAGCAACAGCATCAGGGTGCGGGTGGTTTCGTCCGTGGCTTCCGTCACGGCGCCGGCCTTTTCAAAATCTTTTTGCAGCTTGAGCGCGTTGCCTTGCACGGAGAAGTCAAGGTCGCGAATGATAAATCCGCTGATAATGTCGCGGACCGCCCCGCCGGTCAGGTAAACGTTCATCTCATGGGAGCGCACAACATCGGTCACCAGGGCCACGGCGCGCTGCTGGTCCGGAGAAAGCCGGGTTTCCATCAGGTAAATAAAGTCAGCCATCAGGTAAGGAACACACTTTCGCCCTCCC
>DATBCN010000381.1:0-2453 GCA_036270475.1 Candidatus Angelobacter sp.
CCGAAATCGGAAGAAAAAGCTCTACCACAGAGGGCACAGAGGAGCACGGAGGAAGAAACAGGAGAGGATTTCACCGCAAAGGGCGCAGAGGTCGCGGAGGAAGAAACAGCCGAGAGTTTCACCTCAGAGGTCGGAGAGAACGCAGAAGAAGAAAGCCAGGGTAAAGGCGAGGTAGCGGTGGTGGAAGGCAGTTTTGAGCCCCAGAATGCAGAGGTCAACTCCGGGGTTGAATCGGCTAAGTCTATATTTTTTGGGGTTGAGGTAGGGGAGGGGGTGGCAGATAACCACCCGGTAACGCCACCATCGGAACCGGCCCGGAAAAGCGGACAGAAGGAGATCCTGATGGTCCCCTGAGGAGGTGAAGCACTGCGCAGGGAAGTGAAAAACAGGCGAATCAGATTCTTGTTCTGTCCAGTTACTTACTGTTGTCTAAGTTGATGTAAGGAAAGGAATCCTGTGGCAGCACAATCGACATCGGTGGCTTCGATGTATCCGGCGGCGGACCTGCCTGCCCAGAATGAAGCAGTTGCTATAATCCCGCAAATGGGCTGGCAGGAGCTTACAGATGAGGCGCTGATTGCCCGCTACCGCGCGGAAGCCGGCCAGGCACAAGCCCAACAATACCTGAATGAGCTGTTTCGCCGCCACCATGTCAAAGTGGCGCGGTGGTGCCTTTCCGTTACAGGTGATCGTGAGTCGGCGGCCGACCTGGCGCAGGAAATCTGCGTAAAGGCCTACCAGAACCTCTCATACTTTAAGGGACAATCCAAATTTTCCACCTGGCTCTATTCCATCACGCGCAATCATTGCCTCAATGCAGTAAGGTCCCGCGCGAGCGCCCCGCAAACGGATTCTGACAAACTGGTGATGGACACGCTGCCGGATGTTAAAGACAGTCCGCTGGCATCAATAGAGCTGAACCAGCAGGCGGAGATTGCCCGCCAGATGTTGAATGAAACGCTGGAAGAGACCGAAAAAGCCGTCTTTACCATGCACTTTGCGGAAGAGCTTCCGCTGGACGTGATTACGCGCATGCTCAACCTGACCAATGACAGTGGAGCGAAAGCATATCTGGTAAGCGCCAAAAGAAAACTTGATCGCGCAGCCAAACGCTGGAAGGCAAGGGCCTGAGAGCCGGCGCAATGAAGGGTTCGCAACACGAGTTTTTGCAACGAAAGAGTCCAAAGCTAGTTCGAAACTAAAGAGTTCATTTTGAGAGTTCATAATTGAAGAGTTCATCATTAAAGAGTTCGCAACAGCGGTAACCCAGGGGAGATCCACCAATGGCCGACAACAAATCCAATTTGAAGATGTGGCAAGCCGCCGCTTCCGCCACTGACGAATGTCTCCCGCTGGAAGTGCTGGAGCGGATGACGGAGAGCGGCGCAGCTGACGCAAAGGCCGCGGCCCATCTGGCCGGATGCGCGCACTGCCAGACCGAATTGGCCATGCTGAAGAACTTTGAGGCGTCAGTCCCCTCGGCCGATGAAGGCGCGGCGGTGGCGTGGATCGCGGCGCAGTTGGAGCGCCGGCAGAATGCTCCCATGGCTCAACCAATGACGCAGCAGAAAATGGCCCGCCCGTCCTTCTGGCGTTCCATGTTCAGGCTGCCGTATCTTGCCGGAGCTGGCGCGCTGGCTGCGGTGCTGGTTCTTGCGGTCTCGCTCTATAACGGAAGTTCGGTAAATCCCGCCAAGGTCGGCAGCGGAAATTATGGCGATGGCGGTTTCCGCACCGGCGCTATCCATCTTGTGGCGCCGACCGGCAATCTTACTGAAGCGCCCGCGGAGTTTCGCTGGGACGCGGTTTCCGGCGCCAGCAGCTACTCGATTGAACTGAAAGATGTGGCTGGAATCACGCTGGCCGGCGCCAAGACTGCGCAAAACGTGCTGGCGGCAACCCCGGAGATGAAGGCAAATATGACCGCGGGCAAACCTCTCGCCTGGAAAGTGACCGCGCTGGATGCATCCGGCAAGGCAGTGGCGGATTCAAGCGGAGGAAGTTTCAAGATCAAGTAAAAACGTTGCCAAGAGTCAAGCGTGCGCGGCGGCAGGTTTTTTCTTCCGCCTCATGCGCAGATAAAGAAACACGGCAAGCGCAATCAACGGGAGAGGCAGCGCCAGCAGTTGCCAGGGAATGAAGCGCGGGACAGGCTCGGCGCCATCGCCGTTTAAGACAAACGCGGCCCAGTAGCGCGGATGGCTTAGCGCCGATCCTGAATGCAGGAATTCCAGCTTGGTCAGCCGCAATGCTTCAGATTTTGATTTGTGCTCTTTGAGCAGGAAGTAATAAAAGTGCTGCATGAATTCTGACGTCGGCTGGTCAGGAACGCGCCATAACGTGGTGAGCGCGGAGCGCGATCCGGCAGCCAGCAAGGCGCGGCTGAAAGCCTGAACGCCTTCTCCGGGGACGAGGCGGCCGCGTTCCGTATCGCAGGCGGAAAGCGTGGCCAG
>DATBCN010000382.1:0-4486 GCA_036270475.1 Candidatus Angelobacter sp.
GAAATTGTCACAGGACGCGGAGCTTTACACCACCGTGCTGGGCAAAACCGACTCAGTGGAGCATTCAATCCGCGAGGGACGTTATGCCTGGGTGCAGGTGGCGCGCGGCGCGGTCAACGTCAACGGCCAGGAACTTAAGGCCGGCGACGGAGCTGCGGTGTCAAAGGAAACAAAGCTGCAAATCAGCGGCGCCGCGGATGCGAGCGAAGTGCTGTTGTTCGATCTGGCGTAAGAGCAATTAGCAATTGGCAATTAGCAAAAGCGGACCGTCGGAAAATCAAGCCGCGAACTTAGCGAATGGAGCATGAATTGGAAATGATTCGTGGACTTCGCATGGATTCGCGGCTATTTTTTTTGCGATTCTGAGGGTAACCACTCGCGGTTTCGGCCCGTCTATAAATCGTGATACCTTGACGGTCTACAATTCGATTGTAGATAATCACACTATGGGCAAGCCAAACGATCTGGTCCAGGGGACACTGGATCTATTGATACTAAAGACCCTCTCTCTTGAGCCCAAACATGGCTGGGCCATCGCCAAGCGGATTCAACAGATATCGAATGAGGTCCTGCAAGTGCAGCAGGGATCGCTTTATCCAGCGTTGCACCGGCTTGAGCAGCAAGGATGGATATGCGCCAAGTGGAGCGAAAGCGAGACGGGCCGGCAGGCAAAATTTTATTCGCTTACAGTGGCTGGACGCGACCGGCTGGAAAAAGAAAAAGAAAGCTGGAAGCGGCTTTCAACCGCCATAGACCTCGTGATCGATACCGTATAACACCGTATAACTCAGGGGGTATTTTGTGCGCTGGTGGCAACAATTCAAAATGAAACTGGTGACGCTATTTCGCCGCGGGCGCGAGACAGATGGTTTGCGCGCAGAGCTCGATTTCCACCTGCAACAGCAAATAAAAGAAAACATTGCCGGCGGTATGGACCCGGACGAGGCGGGTTTTGCAGCATTGCGGCTCTTTGGCAATCCAGCATTGCTGAGCGAGGAAGCCCAAAGGTCCTGGAGCTGGAACTGGCTGGAAAATGCGTGGCGCGATGCTCGTTATGGCCTGCGCACCCTTTTGCGCTCACCGAGTTTTTCTGCAACCGCCATTCTGGTAATGGCGCTTGGCATTGGCGCATCAACGTCACTCTTTACGGTCGTGCGTTCAGTCCTGCTCAAGCCGCTGCCTTTTCGCGAGCCGGACAAGCTGGTGATGCTCTATGAGCACTTTCGCCAGGACAATCAGGCTCCCTACAACGTGGTTGCGCCGGCGGATTTTTACGATTGGCGCGAAAAAACCCACGGCTTTCAGGACATGGCAGCCTGGCAGTGGTGGGGCTGCACCATCACCGGCGACTCGGGCGCTTTGCCGGAATCCTTGGGAGCGGCGGCAATTTCCTGGAACCTCTTTTCTGTTCTCGGCATTGAACCTGCCCTGGGGCGCGCTTTCACGGCTGAGGAAGACCGTCCGGGCGCAAACTATGTCGTGATTCTGAGCTGGGGCCTTTTCCAAAGCCGCTTTGGCGGTGATCGCTCGATTATCGGCAAGGAGGTGCGCATTGATTCCAGACCGTTCACGGTGGTGGGAGTGCTTCCGCAATGGCTCACTTATCCTGACCCGAAAGTAAAAGTGTGGGTCCCTTACGCATTGACTTTCATGCCCGATCAGTTGGCGTCCCATGACCGGCATCAGAGCTACGTGGTGGCACGCCTGAAAAAAGACGTGGCGCCGGCGACCGCCATTCAGGAAGTCAGCGCACTTCAATATCAACTTCATCTGGCGAACCTGACCAAGCCGGTGGCGGAAGACGCAGTGATGCGGCCCATGATCGAAGACGTGGTGCAGGATGTAAAGACGCCGCTGCTGGTCCTGATGGCTTCGGTTGGCTGCATGTTGCTCATTGCCTGCCTGAACGTGTCCAACCTTTTGGTGGCACGAGGGGCGGCCAGGCGGAAGGAAGTGGCAATTCGAGGAGCTTTGGGCGGCAGCCGGCTTAAGCTGATCAGGGAACAGGTAACGGAGAGCTTTCTGATCTGTATTGCCGGCGGTACTTTTGGAATCATGTTCTCATTTTCTGCCACGCGATGGCTGGCCACTCATTGGAAAGATCTGCCCCGAGCTGACACGATTCAGATGGACGGCGCGATCCTGTTTTTTGCGGGCGTAATCGTTTTTTTCTCTGCGCTGCTGGCCGGTCTGGTCCCGGCAATTTCCTCCACTGGCAAGAACCTGCTTTTCTCATTGCAGGAGTCTTCCCGCTCGGTTGGCGGCAGCACATCGCGGGCCTCATTGCGCAAGACGCTGCTGGGCGCGGAAGTCACGCTTACGGTGGTGCTGTTGATCTCCGCGGGCCTGTTGTTCAAGAGCTTT
Organism: Candidatus Angelobacter sp.; assembly: GCA_036270475.1. Lineage (GTDB taxonomy): Bacteria > Acidobacteriota > Terriglobia > Terriglobales > Acidobacteriaceae > Angelobacter. The sequence continues at coordinate 2,365 of DATBCN010000382.1, forward strand.
ATGCATCTGCGCTCCACTGACATGGGCTGCGCCACAGACCGTGTGTTGACCATGCGGTTTGGCATCCCTGATCGCCAGTATGACAAGCCGGAGAAAATCGTCGCCTTTCATGACGCCCTGATGGAGAAGATCCGCAATCTGCCTGACGTAATCGCTGCCGGCCTGGTTTCCACGCCGCCCGGTGCAGGCCCGGGAAGCGACAGCGTTTTCACCATTCCCGAACATCCCACGGCCAGCAAAACCCTGGATATGGATGCAATGACGCGCAAGGCCGATCCCGGCTATTTCAATGCCATGCAGATACCGTTGCTGCAAGGGCGTGTCTTTACGCCGCAAGACAGGCTGGACCGGTCAAACTATGTCGTCATCAGCAAGATGTTTGCGGACCAGTTCTTTCCGGGTGAAAGTCCGCTGGGAAAACACGTAAAAATTGACTGGAACAAGAAGAATGACCCCCTGGAAATCATCGGCGTGGTGGGTGACACAATCCATGACATTGGCGAACCCATCAAGCCCACGCTGTATTTTCCTGTCCTTTCCGGCGTGCCCTCTCAGACCACCCTTGTGACCATTGTTGTGCGGACCGCGCATGATCCGCTGGCCATGGCCTTGCCGGTGCAAAAACAGCTTTCCTCGCTCGACCCGCAGATTGCCGTCCGGGTGTTTACCATGCAGCAGATTATCGGCAAGGCCACTGCCAGCCAGAGTTTCAGTGCTTCACTGGTCCTGGCGTTTGCCCTGTTGTCACTGATGCTGGCTGCGATTGGCCTCTATGGAGTGCTTTCTTATCTGGTGACACAACGAATTGCTGAGATCGGAATCCGTATGGCGCTGGGCGCGCAGCGCAGTGAAATATTGCGGCTCGTCCTGCTGGATGGAATGCGCCCCTTATTGTTCGGCCTGATTTTGGGCTTGCTGGGAGGCGCTGTTGCCGGCGTGCTTATCAAGTCAATTCTGTATGGCACCCGTCCGCTCGATCCCATTGTGTTCGCGGGAATGGTGTGCAGCCTTCTTCTCACGGCCGCTGTCGCCAGCGCCGTGCCCGCGTTGCGCGCCTGCCGGATTGAACCCACCCAGGCCCTCAGGACTGAATAGCGCTTTGTTGGGTTCCGCGTCGGCGATCTCGGCGATTCCGCACCCTTGTCCTTGGCTGTTCTCCGTGTCTCAAGGTGTTGGGCTTTCAATTTTGGCAGTTTTTTGGCAATTCCGGCGATTTTGGCAATTTTTCTCTACATAGCCCACCCGGGGGTAAGCATTTTTGTTGCAAACAAAGGCTCAACCTCAATTCGACCGACCGGTGACCGACCGGTCGAAGCCATTTTTTCACCAGTTTTTGGGGTTGTTTTGCCAACTACCAAGAGCCAATTACCAAGGGCCTCTTTAGCCAGCTTCTATTTGTCAAAGATCATCCCCCAGGACACACTTCCACCCGGAGGTCAATGTCAGAATCTACCATTTGTTCGCCTTGTTGTCAAGCAAAATCGCTGGAAGCCCTGGGCTTGAGCCCAGGGTGAGCGGAGCGAAAAAGGAAGAGCGGCCATTCATGGCCGCGATAAGGATTCCAAGCAAAAGATTCTTCCTTGCGCCGCAGGCCGTTGCGAAGCCGAAGGCGAAGCAACTTAGAAAGGGGCAACGCCAAGCCGAAGGCGGAGCAACTTAGAAGGGGGCAACGCGGAGCGCGTTAAAATCCCCCTTTCGTACCCTAAACCTTCCTCAACCTGCCCCGAATCGCGTCCAAAATGTTACATAAATACCCCTCACACTCTTTTCCTATGTTCGAACAGGCCTTTAAAAACATTGATGATGTCCTCTGGAAAGAAGACGGTTGCACTACCGAGCTTTGCCACGGATCGATTTCTTCTGAAACGCATGGATGAGATGAAAGGTTGGTCCTCGATTACAAGCGAGGTGTGGATGGTATGTCAACTTCGGTGTAAGTTCCTGGCTGAGCTGCATTCACTGCGGCCACCACACGGGCCAAGATCGGCTTGATGAGCCGCCATCGGGCTTTGCCCAATACTACGATGGCAATTTTACGGTGCTGCAGATTCTGTTGATAGCGGATATTTTTGTCCGTGGAAAGCAGCAGATCAAAGCCAGCATTCTCCGCTGCCTTAAGCAA
>DATBCN010000383.1:0-2203 GCA_036270475.1 Candidatus Angelobacter sp.
GTCTGTGACGCGGGACTGACCGTGAGTGAAAATTCTGAGTTGCTGCCGCCACTACCGCCGGTCCCCGAGTTGACAGTGCGCCGCGGCGAAATGACGCAGCCATTCACGGCCAACAAAATGCCCAACAAGAAAAGTGCAATGCCACGCATGAATAAAGTTCCTCAGGTTCAGGTTTCAGATGCTGATCGGGATCTCCCGATCCCCTCCGCAGTCGATGAGACGGCAATCCCAGTATAGTGGGACAAACCATATGAATGATTAGATGCCGCCCGATGTCCGGTTGAACCGGAACATGAGTTCGAGTTTGCAATAAGTTACGCAAAGTTATTGCGTAAAAATGGGTCAGGGGGTAGGAACGTTTTATGACGCCGGACGTGACCCAACGCCCAGAATCCAGCCTTCAATTTCAGCTGTCTTGCGTATAAGTGGCTCAAGCGCAGGGCAAAACGAGTTGGAAAGGGTTCCGTTCGCATCTGAGCGCCGCAACCACTCGGCTATGGCAAATGCGTCTTGCTGGTCTTGGGTGCGTCCTTCCGATGGAAAATCCCTTGACCAAAGTGCAGGGTAAACTTCAGCGATTACGGAGGAGTTGAGAGGAATGTCCCATCCGTCAAAGGGCCAGAAATGCACTCTGTTGCCAAGATGCAGCCGCAAATAACGGAGCCAGGGAAGGCCCGCATGTGTCGACTTTGCAACCGCTCCGGGGACATCAAAATGAAATACTGACTTGGCGGTTCGCGCCCTTACTTCGGTAAGGCGCCGCCAACGCGCGTCTCCCCAGCGCGCAGCTCCGTTTCCATAAAGTCCGTCGCGAACGAAGTCAACGTACATATTATCTTCGTCGGTAGGCCAGTGCTGCTGGAAGTCATCCAGAAACAAGGGCCAATCAAGAGGCAATCCGTGTTGTTGAAAGTAGCGTAGCGGAAAAGAGAACCCGTGATCAATTCCTACGACCGATGTCGGCCCAGCGCTGAGTTTTGTTACAAGCCATTCAGCAATTTCCTGACGAGTCCAGTACCACCTCGGGCTTGGTGGTGGCACAAGTTCGCGGGGGACGTTAGTGCGGTCGGCTGCGTATATCCGCAGGCCCTTAAGGCTGGAAGTGGGTGTTTCAGCGCCGGAATAGTCGATCCCGATGTAATGTTGGAAGAACACTCCCATATTGTTTTACTTAAGTTTCACGCCTGTGCGGACCTGGATCAAAAAGGAAAAAGCCCACCACTGACAAAACACAGATGAACAGACCTGCACGGACGTCAGGAGACTTCGCATCGCGCCAGGCCCAAGGTGAAAAACTACTTATCGTCGTCTTCTTCGTCTTCCAGTCCGCCGCGGGCCAGCAGGTCACGCAGTGCGCCCTCGCCGGCTGCGCCGCGCTGTTCGCCGGCAACATTGCCATCGCGGTCAATTACCACGTAAATCGGATAGCTTTTGGCGGCAAACATGGCTGCCAGATTGGTATCGTCGGTCAGGACGATGCGGGTCGTGCGCGGATGTTCCGCGAGATACTTTTTCACCGTCTTCTTGGACTCGCCTACATTGATGGCAAGAATCACCAGACCTTTTTTGGCATAGGCGTCATTGATCCGATCGACAAAACCGGCTTCCTTGAGGCAGTAGCCACACCAGGTGGTCCAGAATTCCAGCAGAACGACCTTGCCTTTGATGGAATCATTGTTAAACTTCTCGCCGCCGGTAGTGGTAGCGTTAAAGCGTGGCGCGGGCACTTTGGCTTTGGATGTGCCGGCAGAAGCGGCGGCAACCACAAAGAGCAGAGAGCAGATCAAAACAAGAGCCGGCAATGGAATCCGCTCGGCGGAATTTTGCATAGGAATTGGCGCTTTCATTTCCATGGGGCCGCACTTTACCACAGAATAGATAGAGCAGTTCTAAATCTTTGCTGACTCGTAAGCGATAGTTGTGGTTTTAATCCATGGGCAAACCAACCATGGCAACGGCCGAGCATGGAATTGTCTGCGTGGACTGGATGATTCTTTTGTTCCCCCAACTAGCGAACTTTTCTGCCATCGTCTTTTTGTTGATGCGCCTGATGGTTGCGGCAATCTTTGTCGCCAGCGGATGGAGCCACCTGAAAGATCCTGAAGCACGCGGCAAGAGCATTGGCATGAGCAAGGGTTTTACGGTGTTTCTTGGCGCGGTGGAGCTGGCTGGCGCTCTGGGCGTTGCCTTCGGAGTGCTTACA
>DATBCN010000384.1:0-2537 GCA_036270475.1 Candidatus Angelobacter sp.
GGCGGAGCACAAAGCCATCGCGGCCCGATCTTTGCATGGGCGGCATCTTGTTGCCGCCAACAGCGCGCATTGGGTCCATCTGGACCAGCCTGAATTGATCGTTGAGGCTTTCCGCGAAATGGCAAAAAACTTGAAGCTGGAAAAAATAGCGAGTGTGCAATAAAAATTTGCCCGCCACAGCGGACTTGCCTCCTGTGCGCCGCATCAGTGCCACTGGCGAAAGGTTTTTCTGAATCAGTGTCATCCAGTAGTAAGGTTTTGCGGTAAGAGTTACTCCACGGGATTTTCCTCCGTGTTCCTTCGTGTCCTTTGTGGTTAAAGCTCCTGCGTATTAAAATTCCAGCCAGGCCGCAACCATTCATGAAAAAAGTCGTTGAACGTGAGAAAAATAAAAACTACTACCGGGTATTCCATGTCCCTATCTGGATATGGGTCTTTTGGATTCTGCCCGGCCATCTCACCGCTGCGCTATACGCCCATGGCCCTGACCGCCGCCATTGGATCTGGCTTGCGGTAGTTACTGCTGTCTGCATATGGCGGGGATTTGCCGGCTATCTGCCCGGCGGCGAGCCCCGGCCTTACATCACCCATTATGGCGAGCCCAAGCCTAACCTTTGGTATCGCGTGGTTTGCTACACCGCCGCGTGGATCGATCTGCTTGTGCCATTCACCATCAACCTGATCGGCTTGGCCATCAACTTTTTCACCGGCCGCTGGATCATCAATGACTTGTTCAACAAACTTTACTATCCGCTGGCCGCGGCCGTTGTGGTTGCCACGGCCCTTAATCTCACGCCGCGCGCGGGCCGTTCCACGCGCAATGAAGGCGCGGAAAAAGGCTGGTTTTACGTTGCTGTCTGGACGGTGGTGCCCACGCAGCTTGCCGGCTGGGCCATGTGGCGGCTGGGAAAATATTTTGACCTCTCCACCGCCAGCCTGGGGCATGTGCGCTTGGCCACGTTCCTGATTGTTGCCGGAGGTTTCCTCACGCTGGGATTGCTGGGCAAATTGCCGCGCACTCCGCGATACCACATTCCCGAGGGCGTAATCTCTGACATGCCCGTTTCAGCCGGCGCTTAGTGAATGCTGGTTTGCGTCCGGCTTTCGGGTAGAATCTTTTTTGCGCCGGTTGGCAATCTGTTTTTCTTTGCATCCTTCGTTCGCTGGTCACATCTACTTCCGATCAACTTTCAACCTGGGAGAACCATGGACAACAAGCCGCAGTCATTTGCCAACCACGCGACCTTTGATCCGCCATTCTTTTTTTTTCTGCTTCCCGTCCTGGCCATCAACGTACTGGTGGTCGGGTATCTTTTGTTTCGCCATCCGGGAATTGGAGGCACGTGGTTGTTGGTGGTTTCGCTGGCCTTTGTTGTGCATGTGGGACGCACCCGCGCCTATGCTACCAAGCTGCAGGACCGTATTATCCGTCTGGAAGAACGGCTCCGCCTGGCGGCGGTCTTGCAGGAGCCTTTGCGCTCTCGCATTGACGAGTTGACGATCTCCCAACTTGCCGGCCTGCGTTTCGCTTCAAACGCGGAGCTGCCGGCGCTCGTCCAGCGGACGCTCGATGAAAACCTCAGCCGCGCCGACATCAAGAAAGCGATCACTGACTGGCGCCCGGATTATTCAAGGGTGTGAGCCTCTGACCGGATAAACATTTTTGCGCCAGGCGTCGTTTTGCCCGGATCTATCCAACGCGCAACGAACTGGGCTGATTTCTGCGATCAGCCTGACTCTGCCACAAAATTGCCGGCCCCTTTTCCAGCCTACCGTCCGCCTCATATACAATTTCCCGTCGCTCTTACAGGAGTCCTCTCATGCGTCGAGTTCTGTTCACAGCACTTATCTGCCTGATCGCCCTGCTGCCTCTTTCTGCCGCCAGCCCTGACGAAGACACGCTCTTCGGCTTTACCGCGACTACATCGCCTGCGGAACGTGACTGGGAAAACAAATTCCGCGCCATTCCCGATGCGAAGAACCTGCGCGACTCCATGCAGCGGCTCAGCGCGCGCCCCCACCATGTGGGCTCCCCCTATGACAAGCAGAATGCTGAATGGATTCTCTCGCAATTCAAGTCCTGGGGGCTTGACGCGCAGATTGAGACCTTTGACGTGCTCTTTCCCACGCCCAAGGAGCGAGTGCTTGAACTGACCGAGCCAACACATTTCACCGCCAAACTGCAGGAGCCGCCGGTTGCCGGCGACCCTACATCCAACCAGCAGAGCGAACAACTGCCCACTTACAATGCCTACTCGATTGATGGCGACGTGACGGGCCGCTTGGTTTATGTAAACTACGGGCTGCCGCGTGACTATGAAGAACTGGACCGTCGGGGCGTCTCGGTAAAAGGCGCGATTGTGATTGCGCGTTATGGCAACTCCTGGCGCGGCATCAAGCCCAAGGTCGCGGCGGAGCACGGCGCCATCGGCTGCATCATTTATTCCGATCCCCGCGACGACGGCTACTTCCAGGATGACGTTTTTCCCGCCGGCCCCATGCGCAATGAGAATGGAGTACAGCGCGGCAGTGTGATG
>DATBCN010000385.1:0-2650 GCA_036270475.1 Candidatus Angelobacter sp.
GCCGAACCGTCCGGCCACAGCGTTCTCTTTTTTCAATGCGCTCGATCTCATATTTTTTCCGCCCTCCGTACTGCCGCAACAAATGCTTTCAGCTTTTCCGGATCTTTCCGCCCCGGCTCGCGCTCCACTCCGCTTACCACATCAACGCCCCAGGGCTCCATAATTTTGATCGCATCGCCCACATTTTCCGAGGTAAGCCCACCGGCGATGATAAAACGCCCTTGCCGGTCTGCTAATTTTGACCGTGCTGTCTGCCAGTCAAAAGTCTTGCCGCTCCCTGCGCCGGAATCAAAGAGCCATGCGTCTACTACGCCAGGTACGGCTGCATAGCTGTCAAACATGAGTTCAAAGCCTTCCCAGACAATGACCGTTTTGATTTTTCGCAACCCATCTCGCCGGTCTTCGGGCAGATAGCTATAAACCTCAGGAGGAAATTCTCCATCGCCGTGCATCTGTATCCCAGTCAGCTCAACTTCGCGAACTACCTGGCGAATCCCCATGGCGCCGGCATCCAGAAACACGCCGATCTTCTCAATCTCCGGCGGCAACTCCCGGATAATTTTCTGCGCATTTTCCGGCAGGATCCTGCGCTTGCTGGGCGCAAAGATAAAGCCCAACGCGTCTGCTCCCGCCGCAATTGAGCTGAGCGCGTCTTCAAGAGAGGTAGTCCCACAGATTTTGATCCAGGTGCGCATACAATTTTTTCTTTGGAAATTTGCTGTTGGCTTCTTACTGGACTGTGCCACGCCAATGAGGAGAAGCCGCGGTGGATGGCGAATACCATCCTGCTTCCTGCAGGAGCTGCTGCAATTTCTGTCCCGGGTCTTCTGCGCGCATCAGCGCCTCGCCAATCAGGAACGCCTGGTAGCCCGCGCCGTGCAGCTCCCGTATTTCTGCTCCGCTGTCAATGCCGCTCTCCGCCACGCGCAGAACATGGTTGGGAATGCTGTCTGCCAGATCGATGACCGTGTCCAGGCTGACCTGAAACGTTTTAAGGTTGCGGCTGTTCACGCCGATGATATCTGCCCCACCCTCCAGCGCGCGCTTCAACTCTTCTTCATCGTGGACTTCACAAACGGCGTCCAGGTCCAGCGCGCGGGAATAATCCAGCAGGCGGCGGAAGGTCGCGTCATCGAGCGCCGCCAAAATTAACAGGATGGCATCGGCATGGTGTGCGCGGGCCTCGGTAATCTGGAATTCATCAATGATAAAGTCCTTGCGCAGGCAAGGCAGCTCAGTGGCCGCGGAGGCTTCCAGCAAATTGGCCAGCGATCCCTGAAAAAAATCTTCGTCGGTCAACACGGAAAGGGCCGATGCCCCGCCTCGGGCAAGCTGGTTGGCCAGCACTCCCACGGGAAACGTGCCGCGGATGGTGCCCTTGGAGGGAGAAGCCTTTTTCAGTTCGGCAATCACCGCCGGTCCAAGCTGTGACATTGCCGCCAGCCGCTTGCGAAATCCGCGCGGGGCGTGCGCCGCTGCCGCCTTCTCCAGTGGACGCACCTGGGCCCGCTGCTTGGCGCGGATGACGCGCTCACGCGTGGCAGCAAGAATCTGGTCCAGTGTGCTCATGGCGGCCATGACCAAGTATATGGGTTGCGCGGGAAAAACCGAAGGAGAAAAGCCGTGAAAAAACATGAAAAAGCGCAAGCTCCTGGCAAAATATGCAGGCAACTTGCGCTCGCCGCATGCATTCGCGGCCCGATCTTAAAAGAAATTCATTTTGGGAATACTACATCTCTCCCCGCGAGTGGCCGCGTTCTTCTATCACGATTCCCCCATTTTCGGTGCTGGCTCTTACCTGCGGATTAGCGCCGCCCATGCGGAACAATTTATGTCCGTTGTCCCAGGTGCGTTGGCCCGCGCTGCAGATATCGTCCTTGCAAATAATGGACGTGTGCTCTGAAGCCGCTACCTCAAGACCGCCGTTAAAGCTTTTAGGCACTGAGACCACCAACCCGCCATTCTGCGCGTGCGCTTCCAGGCCCTTGCCCTCCCAATGCTCGGGCAGCGTGATGGAGAGTCCACCGTTCTCAACTTGCGCATTCACCTCCCCGCCACAATCTTTGATTGAGATGCCTCCATTTTGCGCTTGCGCGGTCAGCTTGCCGGTGCTTCGCCTGAATGAGATTCCGCCATTCTGCGCGTGCGCTTCAGCCGTGCCGCTAAAGTTGCTCAGTGAAATTCCGCCATTGTGGACGCTCAGATTCAAGTTCGCGTCCCTGGGCGCTTTCACCAGCAGCACTGTGCCCAGAGAATGATGGTTCCCTTCCGGTGCATGCACGGAAATCTTTGGTCCATTGATGTCCAGGCGCGTTTCAGCAAGCAATTTGCGGCCTTCAGCTTCATCGTCGATTGCAACCTGCTTGCAAAGTTTGAGGCTGACTTCCGCCTTGTCCCAGGTGGTTACCTGGATTCCGCCGTTTTGCTCCGCTTTGATGGTCAATGGCTGATTCGGTACGGTCTTGACTTCTTCATCGCGCACATTGGAGCGGTAGTCGTTATCGCCGACGCGCAAATGCTCGCGGCAATCGTCACTGGCGGAATCATCGTTCATGGTCATGGTTGAGTTGTGTGTGCGATGCTCCCCGGCACGGGCCAACCCAATGCACAGCGGCAACACCAGGCCGGCAAGAATTAGTTTTCTCATGGT
>DATBCN010000386.1:0-1616 GCA_036270475.1 Candidatus Angelobacter sp.
AGGTCCCGGCCAATGCGCCGCTGGTGCCAAAGCCGCAATGGCCGCGAATAATTGATGATGCCAAACGCGGCAATGGCCGCCATAAGGAGCACGCTGCTGATAATCAGAAAGACGCGCGCGGCGCCGGTCTGCGCTACCTGCAAAATTACCAGGGCATTGCGCGGCGTCAGCAGCATTGACGCTGCAAGCGCCAGCATGCCGATTCCAGCCAGCAGTCCGGTAACATTTTTTGCCCAGCGCCCGGTGGCGTGATAGTCCGCGAACAGGTTGAAACCGTAACGGATCAGCCCGGCGATGACAACGAAATTAGCGACGATTGCGATCCAGGGTTTTGCGTCCATCACCCTTGATTGGACGCGCCAGGCACAGTGGAGGTTGTGAGCGGCTGGTTTCAACGCGGGCGTAAGAGGCGGTTACGTGCTATTCCTTAACCTGCCTTAGAGAATTGCTCAACAGGCTTCGTTTTTACAGACTTCGTTTTTACAGACCTTGTTTTTAGAAGACTTCCTTCAAGAAGCTTTCCTTAGAAAGCTTTCTTTTTAGAAAGCTTTCTTCTTAGAAAGCCAGCAACATCAGAAGACCAGAAACTTTTTCTTTTTCTTGACCGGTTTGCCCGGACGGCCAGCCTCTGTGTTAGCGGCGGCAACGATCACAGGCTTATTGGTCTGATTAGCGCTTGCGCCAGAGTCGGCATAGCCCGGCTTGATGTCAATATAGGCTTGTTCGCGCAGCTTGGTGAGATAGGCGCGGGCGGCAGGCTCCAAACGCTCAGCGTAAATCGCTTCCCGGATGCGGTCAGAGACGTCTTTGAGTGGCGGCACACCGGCCTGGCGATGGCCCGTAACTTTCAGGACAATGAATCCCTGCCGAGTGCGGATTACGTCAGTGGTTTCGCCGGCCTTGAGCGAAAATGTTTTTTCTTCCAGGTCCTTGGCCAGTTCTCCGCGCTTAAAGTTGCCCAGCATTCCGCCCTGTGAAGCTGTTGGGCCGTCAGAGCTTTTCTTGGCCACGTCTTCAAATTTTGCGCCTTTGCGTATCTGTTCCAAAAGCTGTTTGGCTTTGGCTTCAGCTTCGGCCACTTTGGCCGGGTCTTCCGGCAGAGGCTTGTCCGGCGCGGCGCCCGGTTTGTCTTTGTCCTCTATATTCTGCTTTGCGGGCTGCGTGGCCACCATGATCTCGCTCAGGCCCACTTCTTCCTGGCCTTCCAGCTCTTTCTGGTGCTTGTCATACCAGTCTTGAATGTCTTCATTACTGATGTGGAGCTTGCCCCCCACTTCCTGGCCGATTACCTGCTGCGTGACCGCGCCAATGCGGATCTGCTCTTTGAAGTCTTCATAGGAGACGCCTTGTTTCTGCGCTTCTTTTTCCAGGTCGTCGATGCTGGCCAGGTTCATCTGCTGGCGCAACTGGTTGAGCCGTTTTACCACCTCGGTTTCACCGGTAATGCCCATGTCCTTGCCGCGCTGGAGAAGCAACTGCTGATCAATCAGGTCGCGCAGAATATCATTTTGCGCCTTGGTCCATTTTGACTGCCAGTCAGAAGGGAACCTCTGCTTCAACTCTTCCAGGTTGGTCTGCTTGGCCTTTTCCAGGTCAGAGTGAGTAATGATCTGGTC
>DATBCN010000387.1:0-3164 GCA_036270475.1 Candidatus Angelobacter sp.
AACGATTACAGCTCCCAGAACATGAAAGCCGAAGGGAGATATGAAGCAGAGCTGGTGGCGGGCGACTTCCAGAGAATTTTGAAAGACCCATCGCTTCCTGCGGGAACTGTTAAGTTGACGGGACAGATGAAATACCAGGCAGCGCCGGAGCGGCCCATGCTGGAGACAGTCTGGGCGGCGGGGAACGTGAGCAGTTCCGGGCTGGTGGTGAAGAGTCCGTCAATGCAAACTGAAGTCCGCGACCTTTTTGCACGTTACAAACTGGAGAGCGGCAATGCCGAGGTCAATGACATTCATGCCCGGATTATGGGCGGGACACTGAGTGGCAAGCTGACGATCCGTGATGTAGCGGGAGCGTCAGAGGCGCGGCTGCAGGCGTCATTGAAAGACCTGTCGCTCGATCAGTCGCAGAGCGCTACGCATAACAACTCACTGCGGCAGGCGCACCTGAGCGGCAAGGTTAGCGCCGATGCAAATGCTCATTGGAGCAAAACCCTGGACAATCTGGTGGCCCATACTGACGCAATCATCAAGGCCAGTCTTGGGCAGGGACGGGCGACACCGCTGGATGGAGCGATTCACGCAGATTACGCGGCTGCACATAAGGAACTTGCGCTGACACAAAGCTATCTGCGCACGCCGCAGACGATCATCAATTTGAATGGAAAGGTCAGCGATCGTTCACAACTGCAAGTCGCGTTGCGGTCAAATGATCTGCACGAACTGGAAACACTGGCGGCAGCTCTGCAAACGCCTGTTCCGGGAAAACAACCGGAGCAGCCTGGGCTCTTTGGCACGGCTAATATAAACGCGACCGTGAGCGGGTCTTTGACCGCTCCGCAGATCAATGGGCAGCTAGACGCCCACAATGTGCGCGTGAAAGGCAGCTCATGGAAGGTGTTGCGCGCCGGCTTCAGCGCCAACCCTTCGCAGGCGAGGTTGACTAACGGCGATCTGGAGGCCATCCCGCAAGGGCGCATCAACTTTAGCGCTCAGGCACGGCTCAAACAGTGGGCCTACGAACCATCCGCCCCGATTGCGGTAAATCTCACGGCATCCCAGATTTCCATCGCGGACCTGGAGAAGCTGGCGAACCAGAGCTATCCCGTGAGTGGAATGCTGGCGTTGAATGTGTCTCTGCACGGAACGCAACTGAGTCCGGTTGGGCAGGGAACAATCGCGGTGACAAAAGCAAAGGTCTCTACTGAGCCAGTCCAGAGTTTGAACGTGAAGTTCCAGGGGGACGGCAATGCAATCAAGGCCAACCTCACGGTGCAAATGCCTGCAGGCACAGCCAATGCCGACCTGGATTTTATGCCGAAGACGCAGGAGTATCGCGCTGAGGTGAAAGCGCAAAATTTCCGGCTGGAGAAACTGCAAACCGTGCAGGCGCGCAACATGCAGATTGCCGGCGGGCTGAACCTGAACGCGAGCGGCAAGGGAACCGTGAAAGATCCGCAACTGCAGGCGACGCTTGAAATCCCGCAACTGCAGATGAAGCAGCAGACCATCCAGGGCATCAAGCTGCAGACAACGGTCGAAAATCATGTTGCCAATATCGCTCTGGATTCTGATGTAGCAAAAGTTTTGGTGAAAGCGCGCGGCACGGTTGGAATCAACGCTCCTTACATGGCGGACGTGCATCTGGATACTGGACGCATCGACTTCCAGCCGCTTCTGGCGATCTACGCTCCTGAGCAGGCGGCTGATGCTTCCGGGCAGACAGAATTGCACGCTACCGTGCGCGGCCCGCTGGCTGACAAGACCCGGGTGGAAGCGCATCTTGATGTCCCAAGCCTGGCCTTGAATTACAAGCAATTTCAGCTTACCGCCGCCAAGCCGATTCGCGTGGATTATCAGAACGGCACGGCTACGCTGCAGCCCACTTCGATCCGCGGAACGGGCACAACCATTGACGCGCAAGCAGTTGTGCCGGTGACGACTCCCAAAGCTGCGTCATTCCTGGTGAAGGGCAACGTTGACCTTGGCATCGCACAGCTTTTCATGCCTGACCTGCAAAGCACGGGCCAACTCCAGTTTGACCTGGATTCCAAGCGATATGGAGCAGGCGGCAACTTAAACGGCCAGATCAAAATTGTGAATGCCAGCCTGCATACCGCGGATTCGCCGGTGGGCCTGGGCAACGCCAACGGCACAATCAACGTGACGCAGACGCGGCTGGAAATTGCGAGCTTCCAGAGCGAGGTGGGCGGAGGCACAATCAACGCCACGGGAGCAGTGGCATACCGGCCCACCATCGACTTTCATCTGGGGCTCACGGCGAACAATGTCCGGCTGCGTTATCCGGAAGGCGTGCGCGCCATACTGGCTTCCAATCTGGCGCTTACCGGAAACCCGCAAGCGTCTCTGCTGAATGGGCAAGTAAAAATCCAGCGGGTTTCATTTACCCCGGATTTCGACCTCAGCACGTTTATAGGCCAGTTCAGCGGTGAGTCGGGCGATAGCGGGACGCCTGGTTCCTTTACGCAGGGAATGAAGCTTGATATCGCCGTGCAATCCACCAACCAGATGAACCTGGTGAGCAGCCAGGTTAGCCTGCGGGGCGACGCGAACCTGCGGGTGGCTGGGACCGCGGCCGCGCCGGTGATTCTGGGCCGCACCAACCTTAGCGGCGGAGAGTTTTTCCTGGCGGGCAATCGCTATGAAGTGCAGCATGGCACGGTGGATTTTCTCAACCCAGTCCGCACCGAGCCTCTGTTTAACCTGCAAGTGAAAACCGTGATTAATGAATACAACATCACGCTGGGATTAAACGGGCCAGTCGAGCGCCTGCAGACCACATATACATCTGATCCCGCGTTGCCGCCGGTGGACATCATTAACCTGCTGGCCCGCGGCAAAACGCTGGAGTCAGCGGCGGCGAACCCGAATCCACCGGGGACGCTGGGGGCTCAGGCGGCGCTGGCTTCCACTATCAGCAGCCAGGTAAGCGGCAAGATTGCCAAACTGGCCGGCGTGTCACAATTGCAGATTGATCCCGGGCTGGGCACGGACAACGGACAAAATCCCGGCGCCCGAGTGGCCATCCAACAACGGGTGACGAGCAACCTGCTGGTCACTTTTGCCACAGATATTACTTCCACGCAGCGGCAGGCGATTCAGGTTGAATATAAGTTCAATCCCAAGTGGTCTGTCAGCGGCAC
>DATBCN010000388.1:0-2696 GCA_036270475.1 Candidatus Angelobacter sp.
CCAGGGAACTTTAATTTCGCGGCCGAGAGAAACACCTGGAATGGCCGCGACCTGGGACAGCGTGGCTTCGCGCGCAACCTGGCGGCGGGCCAGCGCCACGGTCACGCTGCTGATCAGCAACACGCAGGTATTGATAAACAGCAAGGTCGGAAGCCGCACCGGCAACCAATCGTGCACCAGGGTATTTGTGCTGGGGTCGAAGGTGGGCAGCCCTTGCCGAACGATGTATGCGCTGGTGAAGGAAATAAAAATCATGGCGATTCCCGTCATGCCTACAACGAGGCCAAGCCGTGCACGCCGCAAGCGCGCCGCAAAATGCGGTGAGCCGAAATCGGATGAATCACCACCGTCTCCGCCAGGCGGTAGGATCCCCTGATCGCCCCGAGAAACGCGGGGGTCGGCTATCGTCACAGTTGTGCTGAAGCTGGCCATATCAAGATCAGTGCTGGTCTTTCTTTTTGTCTTTGTCCTCGACAGGCGGATCCGTTTGCATCACGAAATCGCGCGGGGCGCCCGGCACGCTGTATTCATACGGACCGTTGTAAACCACCGGCGGATGTCCGCCGAAATTGTCATGGGGAGGCGGCGTCGCTGTGGTCCATTCCAGCGTGGTTGCCTCCCAGGGATTGTCGCTGGCCTTCTTGCCGTTCTTCATGCTCCAGAACAAATTAAAGATAAAGATGAGCTGCGACGCGATGGTGACGAAGGCGGCAAAGGTGATGAAGGTATTCAGTGGAATCAGGCGCTCCAAATAATGCAGCTCGGTAAATTGCGAATACCGCCGCGGCTGGCCGGCCATGCCGGCATAGTGCATGGGCATGAAGATGCAATACGTGCCCACGAACGTCAGCCAAAAATGCCAACGAGCCAGATTCTCGCTCATCATGCGCCCGAACATTTTGGGGAACCAGTAGTAGGTGGCGGCAAAAATTCCGAAGATGGACGCCACGCCCATGATCAGGTGGAAGTGTCCGGTCACAAAAGCGGTATCGTGCAGCGGAATATCCAGTGTGGGCTGAGCCAGGAATGGTCCGCTGATGCCGCCGGAGACGAACAAGGAAACAAAACCAATGGCAAATAACATGGGCGACGCCAAACGAATGCGGCCGCCCCAAAGCGTTCCCAGCCAGTTGAAGGTCTTAATCGCGGAAGGCACGCCAATGGCCATGGTCATGATCGAAAAAGCAAAAGCCGAATACGGGCTCATGCCGCTCATGAACATGTGATGGCCCCAGACCATGAAGCCCAGCAGCCCGATGGACAACATGGCGTAAACCATGGCCTTGTAGCCAAAAATTGGTTTGCGTGAAAACACGGACACCAGTTGCGAGCACAATCCCATCGCCGGCAAAATCGCGATGTAGACTTCGGGATGGCCGAAGAACCAGAAAAGGTGTTGCCACAAAAGCGGCGACCCGCCTTTGTGCGCGACCACCTGCCCGCTAAACACCGACAGCGGCACATAGAAACTCGTACCCACATTGCGATCCAGCAACAGCAATATACCCGCTGAAAAAAGCACGCCGAAGGCCAGCAGTCCCAGGATTGCGGTGATGAACCATGCCCAGCACGTCAACGGCATGCGCATCATGGACATTCCTCTGGTGCGCATATCCAAAGTGGTGGTGATGAAGTTCAGCGCGCTCATCAGCGCGCCGATGCAGAAAAGCGCAATGCTGATGATCCACATATCCGCGCCAGGGCCTTCTCCAGGTCCCGATGATTGCACCGCGCTCAGCGGCGGATAGCCCGTCCAGCCATGCAGCGGCGCTCCCCCGGTGACGAAGAACGCGCCAAGCATCACGATGAAGGCCAGAAAGGTCACCCAGAAGGAGAGCATGTTCAACACCGGAAAAGCCATGTCCGCGGCACCGATTTGAATCGGCAGAAAGTAATTGCCAAAGCCTCCTTGCGGCGCGGTGGTTAAAACGAAAAACACCATGATGGTGCCGTGCATGGTCACCAGCGTCAGGTAGGTTTCCGGCTTTATGTCTCCCAGCAGCGGCAGATGGAGGTTCGGCCAGATCAAATGGATGCGCATCAGCAACGACAAAAACATGCCCACGCACACCGCGCTCAGGGCTCGGAAAAAATACTGAAGGCCGATGACTTTATGATCGAGACTGAAGACCCACTTGCGAATGAAACCCTGTGGTGCTGCGTGAGCATGCGATTCGTGGGCACCAACTTCACGGGTAGACATTATTGTTTCTCCGCCTCCCGCGCCGCCAGCCATTTGTCGAAATCCTCCTGGCTGACGACCCTCAGCATGCCGTGCATCTTGTAATGCCCCAAGCCACAAAGCTCCGCGCAGGTAACCTCGTATTCGCCGATGGTGATTGGGGTGAAGTGCATATGGATGGCGAGGCCCGGCACGGCGTCTTGCTTGAAGCGCATATTGGGAATAAAAAAACTATGGATCACGTCATGCGCGCGCAGAATCACTTCCACCTCGCGATTCACCGGGACCACCATGGTTCCCGTCACTACATCATCTTTCGACGCCGGATCCGTGGTATCCAGCCCAATCGCGCTCTCTCCACCCGCAGACGCGTCGATCAACTCCATTTTGGTGGCGCCAAATCTTCCGTCCGGGCCAGGATACCGGAAATACCACTGGAACTGCATGCCCGTTACTTCTACTTGCGTAGCGCCGGGCGCCGCTGGCCGGAAGCGTTCCGATGCCCAGATGGAAC
>DATBCN010000389.1:0-5486 GCA_036270475.1 Candidatus Angelobacter sp.
ACGGGCGGCTGATTCGCCAGGAAGTCGCCGCCATAGATGGTGTCATCAAAATGCTGCCAGGCGGTGTCGCCTTCACCTTTCAGGTTTTTCGCCGCGTTAATGCCGCCCTGGGCGCAGACAGAGTGAGACCGTTTGACCGGAACAATGGAAAACAGATCGACGTGACCGCCTGCCTCGGCAATCTTGATGGTTGCCGCCAGGCCCGCAAGACCGCCGCCAATCACGATGATTTTGGGATTCGTTGCCATAAGTTAATTTGGTAATTGGGTAAATTGGTAATTGTGTAATTTTTCGGACCAGCCTGGCTTCCATTTACCAAATTACTAAATTACCGATTTACCAAATTCACTGTCCCTTGCACGCCGTCTTGGTCACTTAACAGTTTCAGTGGCCTGAATCTGTGGCGGCAACTGTGCCGGCGTATTTCTCCACTGCGGACGGAAGAATGCCGCCATGGTTACCCAGCCGATGGTTATCAAAGTAAGCGCCAGCACCAGGCATGCTCTGCCCATCCATTTGCGCGATGTTTCACTTACGGTGACGCCCCACTTGGCGCAAAACAAATAAATCCCATAAGCAAAGTGCCATGAAGCGGCGATGATGCCAACCAGATAAAACAGGCCGGCCCACCAGTGCTGCAACTCCATCTGCACCTTGTGAAAGGCGGCCTGCGGCTCCGTCAGCAGGTGGATTCCGGTAAAGCGCATTGTGTATGTATGCCAGACGATGTAGGCAAAGGCGATTGCTCCCGTCCAGCGCTGGGCTGCATACATGAAATTTCCCGCCCAGGGATAATCGCTCACGTTGGATTCGCCGCGAAACCAGATGTAGAAGCCGTACAGAGCGTGGTAAAGCAGCGGGATATAGATTCCAACTATTTCAAGAATCGGAACGAACGGCAGCCCGGTGAGAAACTTTACCTGATCGGCATAGGCCCTGGGGCCGTTGGTGGCGAATGCGTTGGAGATGAAATGTTCAAGCAGGAATGCGCCAATGGGAATGATCCCGCTCAGGGAGTGCAAGCGGCGCAACAGGAATGAATGGCCTTTACCGGCACGAATCGGCGGTACTCCGCGCGCGACAGGCGAGGCAACACTAGCCATGTACTGCTATGCTCCGATCAGATTTGCTAGGCTAACCTTCTATTATGAAACCTCCATCTCGCGCCGTCAAACCGTGATCGTGGTCACATAGCAATTTCTGTGCGCTGGCAGTTATCAATTAAAAAACTCTTGAGCTGGAGCGAAAATGTGGGATGCGCGTGAATCACCTCTTTATCGAGACGATCCCCTGAAGTTCCCGATGGCTAAGGCTTTTTGGGCAGGGGAAGTGATGCCTGACCGAAAACATATCGCCACCCGGACGGAGTGCGAACATAAGTATCACTGAACCAGAGAGTAGAGTCGAACGCT
This sequence comes from Candidatus Angelobacter sp., assembly GCA_036270475.1. Lineage (GTDB taxonomy): Bacteria > Acidobacteriota > Terriglobia > Terriglobales > Acidobacteriaceae > Angelobacter. The sequence continues at coordinate 1,413 of DATBCN010000389.1, forward strand.
TTTCCGTTTTCGGTGCCTTTCTCCCATAGCTTTGCAGTTACCACGGCTGTATCGCCCCAGATGCGGACTGTCTGATCGGTATCTTCCTGATGTTCATAGCGGGTACCGGGATCACGGGCGGACGCCAGAAGTTCCACCTTCCTGTAAGCCTTTCCCGAACCTGTCACCAGAATGAAATCGTCGGCAAGAATGCGGTCCATTGTGGCCGCGTCATTCTTCTTCACCGCTTCCTGATATTGAGCATCGAGCAACGCCACAGACCGCTTATCGTCGGATTGGTCCACGGTTGGGCTCTTCTTGTGGTCGAGCTCTGCTCCAGCACCGATAGTGATGATGATCAATAACCCGAAAACGGCTTTCAACCCAGCGCGTAAATTCATTTTCAATCCCCCTCCACCTTGCACCGATGCTAAACCCCATCCGCGCACCGCACTAGCCAGTTTCGGACATGTACAAGCCCCTTGATTGGCGAAGTCAAAGAACTCCGCCATGTCTGAAGCTGGCCGGAAAAGATTTGTGTTGAACTGCAAAGAACGCAATGTTCCCCTTGATGGGAAGTTTGTTACTGGTATCCTTAGAAGCGTTTCAACCCTTACGGCAGACACAGGTGAAGGACCAAAACAAATGACAACTCTGCTTCAGGACCTGCGCTACGCCCTTCGCCAGTTGCGCAAGTCGCCGGGCTTTGCACTGCTGGCTGTGATGACACTGGCGTTGGGCATCGGTGCGAACACAGCAATGTTCACTGTGGTTGAGAGTGTGATGTTGCGGCCATTGCCTTATCAGCATTCGGATCGCCTGGTTTATGTGGGGCCGGCAGATCAGGATGGGTTTGTGTCCACCTCCTGGGTTACGTATCGTGATGTTCACGACCAGGCGCAGAAGCTGGAGAACATCGCGCTCTTTTCTGAAGATGTGGGTGTTGTTCAGGGCAAAGAGGGGTCTGTGAGTGTGGTTACTCCGGGCGTTACGCCGAATCTCTTCAAACTGCTGGGCAGCCGACCGCTGCTTGGAAGAACATTTACCGAGGAAGAAGGCCAGACCGGCGGACCGCAAGCCGTACTTCTCTCAGAAGGGTTATGGCGGCAGGCATTCAATGCTGATCCGGATATCGCCGGCAAGACTATTCGCGTAAACGGCAAGCCAAGGATTGTTGTGGGTGTAATGCCGGCAGTTTTTCGCTTTCCTGAGTCCATGGGGCAGGATTTGAGCAAAGGGCTTTGGCTGCCTCTCCAGGCGACCCCGGAGATGCGGAAGGACCGCGGCAGCCAGTTCTTTTTCATCATTGCGGCGCTCAAACCTGACGTGACTCTTGCCCAGGGGCAGGCTGAGTTGGCGGCCGTTGCTCAGCATATCCAGCAGGTTGATCCGGAGAAGGGAAAGAACATTGCGTTCCGTATTGCGAACTATCATGAGATGTTGACTGGCCCTGTTCGCGACGTTTTCGTGGCGCTGGTGATTGCGCTGGGTCTGGTCCTTCTGATTGCATGCGGCAATGTGGCCAATCTGCTGATTGCGCGTTGCCTTGGGCGGCAGCAGGAGTTTGCCGTGCGCGCCGCGTTGGGCGCAGGACAATTTCGTCTGGTGCGGCAATTGTTTGTTGAAGGTGGATTGCTGAGCCTGCTGGGAAGCGTGGTCGGGTTTGGCTTGGCGTGGTTCGCCATTGCGGCAGTGCATAAGCTGCCGCAGGACACCATTCCTCGCGCCCAGGATATCGCCGTGCATTGGCCCGTTGTGCTGATGCTTGCAGGAATTGCAACCATCACGACGGTGCTCTCATCTCTTCTGCCGGCGCTCTTTGTTGCCCGAACGGATCCCCAGCCGGCCTTACAGGCCGCTTCCCGGGGTGTGGGTACGCGCTCTCTGGGGGCACGCGTCAGCGGATGGCTGGTCGCAATAGAGGTTTCAATTTCTGCGGTGTTGTTGATTGCCACTGGACTGCTCTTCCATACGCTTTGGAACCTTGATCACGCACATCTCGGTTTTGATACCACACGCGTGACATCCTTTACGGCCATGCCGGCCGATGCGGCGGGCTTTGCCAACATGGGCGTACTCCAAGCCACGGACAAGGCCCCGGTTTCCGTTGCAACGCTGTTCTATCAACCTACCCTGGACCGCATGCGGCAGGTGCCCGGTGTGCAGGATGCCGCATTGATCACAGCGCCACCACTCTCAGGCATCAACATGAACACCAGCTTTAAGATCGTGGGCCGCCCGGACGATCCCAGCCGTGTACCGCAGGCGCGAATCTCTGCCGTGAGCAGTGGCTATGAGAGGCTCATGAGTACGCCGGTTGTCCGAGGACGGATGATTACCAATGACGATGGCGCGAATGCTCCGTATGTAATGGCCATCAATGAAACGCTGGCGCGCAAATACTTTCCGAACGAAGATCCCATCGGCAAGCAGATTGATCTGGGCGGGAAGGATACGGGGGCATATACCCCTTACACCATTATTGGCGTGATTGGAGACCAGGTGGATAGCAGCGTGGCCCAGCCGCCGCAGCCTTTCCTTATGGTTCCTTACGAGCAGGTGCCCACCAGCTCACTCTATTATCAACTGCTGATCAAGACTGTTGTTTTCTTTGAGGTGAAGACTCGCGGCAATATTGCTGTAGCACCCGCGATGCGAAGCGTCTTTCACCAGACCGCGCCGGATTTTGCCATAGATAATTTTGAAACCATGCAGGAGATCGTGGACCAAAGCAATTTCAGCCAGCGGCTGGGCCTTTACCTGACTGGTATATTCGCGGGCATGGCGGTGCTGATGGTGGTTGCTGGACTGTATGGCGTGCTGGCCCAGTTGGTGAGCTATCGCAGGCGGGAAATTGGCGTGCGTCTGGCCCTGGGTGCAACGCGCCAGCGAATTCTGCGGATGTTTCTTCGCCAGGGAGCCACGCTGGTGGTTGCCGGTCTGATTCTTGGAACCGTGGTGGCGCTTTGGGCCAGCAAGCTGGTCAAAGCATTTCTTTATCAGGTGAAGCCGCTGGACGGACTGACCTATGCCAGCGTGATTTTGCTATTGCTGGTTGTAGGAATTCTGGCGGCATTGCTTCCGGCGCGGCGAGCTGCTGCGGTGGAACCAATTGAAGCTCTGAGGAATGAATAAACCGGGCACGCCTGGTTCTTCCGGGATCTTCCAGACTATTGTGGTGCGCTCTGGAATGGGAGTGGTAGTCTATCCAGTCCCATTCTTTATCTAGCCACACAAGGAGCCGCCATGTCTGCAATCCGCCGTGCTCATGTTTTGCGAGTTGTGAGTTTTTCAGCATTGATGCTGAGTTTACTGGCAGTTTGCGCTTCCGCTCAGACCGCCCTTGATAAACAGGTGACATCGGTCTTTCCCGATGCCCAGGCCCTGTATCTCGATTTGCATCAGCATCCGGAACTCTCATCGCATGAGACGCGGACGGCCGCTGAGCTGGCTACGCGGCTGCGCGCCCTTGGCTATGACGTAACGGAGCACGTTGGCGGAACGGGTATAGTGGGTATCCTGAAAAACGGTCCTGGCCCAACTGTGATGCTGCGAACCGAATTGGACGGGCTTCCGGTGGAAGAGAAGACCGGGCTTGCCTATGCGAGCAAAGTTCGCACAAAAGATGACAGCGGACGCGATGTAGGTGTGATGCACGCCTGCGGCCATGACGTACATATGGCCACTTGGTGGGGGACCGCGGCCATCATGGCGCGCAACAAGGATTCATGGCACGGAACGCTTATGTTGATCGGCCAGCCAGCGGAAGAGACGATTACCGGCGCGGACAAGATGATCAAAGACGGCCTGTTTACGCGCTTTCCCAAACCAGATATTGGCATTGCCATGCATGACACCAATAATCTTCCCTTCGGCAAGGTTGGGATCACGCCGGGATACGCGAAGGCCAATGCGGATTCAGTGCGCATTACCGTGTATGGCAAAGGTGGACATGGCGCCCAGCCGCACACCACGGTTGATCCGGTTTTGATTGCCGCAAGGATTGCCGTAACCGTGCAGTCGATTGTTTCGCGCGAGATCAAGCCGGGCGAGGCTGCGGTGATCACTATCGGCTACATTCAGGCGGGCACCAAG
>DATBCN010000390.1:0-19887 GCA_036270475.1 Candidatus Angelobacter sp.
TCAAAGGCCACGCGGTCAAAGTTCCGCAAAGTGCCGTCAGAAGCAATGAACAACGGGCTGGTAAAGCGGACAGGCTGCGGATGGATCTGCTGGTCGCGGTGAACGTCGGCCAGCGTGCCCGGCCAGTCGAGCAAATAGGATTGACCGTCAAAATCAGTTTCATTATTGGCGCAGCCGCCCACCTGGATGAATGGAGGTCCAGGCAGGAACGGCCCGCCGGGCGAGAAGCAGAAAGTATCGTCCGCATCCAAACCGGTTGCGCGGTCCTGTATGCCGGGGACCAGGCAGTTCATGGTGTTGGGATCGGCCAGGTCACAAAACTCAAAGTGGCCCAGCTCGTCAGAGAAAGTGGTGTTGTCCGTGCCACCAGACCATGGCGTGCGCGTATGCAGGTTTGATGTGGAATACATAGGATGAAAATCATACGGCGCAACATTACAGGTGGGCGAAGCGGGTTGATAGAGTATCTGGCCAAAACCGTTGCCGGCGCTGGCCACCATGGAGCCGGATTGATGATTGTTGAGGTCGGCAAGGACCACCTGCAGGCCGTGCGCCGTGTCATGCAGGACCACCAGAATCTGGTCGCCGGGCGACATGGAAAGCACGTTGTTCATGTCAAAGTTGTTGCGGCCGAAATTTGCGTGCAGAGCATTGGGCGGAGTAAGCGGCACGCCGTTTTTGGTGATCACGGCAAAGTTCCCGCTCTCCACGCCCACGCTGTTCTGGCAGGCCAGGTTGTTTACCACTCCGGTTGCGCCGCTTTGCTGGATGCTGAAAATATTCAGCGCGGCAAAATAATTGGTGGGATCGGTCAATTGCGGCGAAAGTATCCAGCCCGGCGGATAAAACTGCAGTTCCATAAAGGCCGTGCCCGGATGCTTGCCGATAAACTGCGGCGAGTTGGGATCAGTGCTATCGAAGATGTTGGCGTCAGTGTCAGGAGCGCACTTTTTGGTGAACTCGGGGTAGGACTCGGTGTCGCACAGGTTCATGCCAACCCAGAAAGTCAAATGAATTTGAAAGTTGAACGTGCCGCCGCCATTCTGCACCGGAGGTGTTGGCGGGTCGAGCGGCAACGTAATCAGGTAGATGGCGGAATTTCCGGAGCCAGGAACGTTGGAATAAAAATTGATGGCCGGCTCGTCATGGCCGATGTATTTTTCGCCGGCTTCATTGTGAAGGTTCACTTCCTTGCAAAAGCCCAGGTCTGTCGTGCAGTTCAGGGCGCGCAGCTTTTGCGGATTGGGACGCACAGTGGAAGATTGAGCATTTCCTGTTGAGCACACGAGAAGAACAAGAAACGCGAGGGTTGCAGAGACACACAGAATCTTTCGCATACAAGTACTCCTTACCTAGGGACATTCACGAGCAGATTTTTTTTACGGGGAATTGAATTGTGATGGAGGTACATTTGTACCGCAAGTTTCTTTAGTGCGGGAGAATAGAAGATGAAAAGCCGAGAGCGCTGGTTGCGGTTAGGGCGTGAGGACGGTCCATGCGAAGTCCGATTTGCCGCGGATCAGCGCGGATTTGAATAGACGAGCAGCAATAAACGCTTCACACGGGCTTGAGGTTCTTTCGGGATTTCCGGCTTTAATGTTTGGGCAACATGGCGATTTTGGGAATGTCTTTTCATTCGTACCGCAGGGCCACCATCGGATCAACCTTGGTCGCCGACCGTGCAGGAATGTAGCTGGCTGCCAGAGTCACAATCGCCAGGATTGCCGTAACGGCCACAAAGATCACAGGGTCCCACGAGCGGATGCCAAACAACATGCTGCGCATGAGGTATGACGACACCATGGCCGCGATTACGCCAATGACCACGCCGGACACAATCAGGCGCATGCCCTGCGACAAGATCATCTGCAGAACGTTGCCGCGTTGCGCGCCCAGCGCCATGCGAATGCCGATTTCGCGCGTCCGCTGGCTCACGGAATATGCGACCAGCCCATACAGGCCAATCGTCCCCAGCAGCAGAGCCAGGAACGCAAACACACCGGCTAACACCGCTGGATACCGATGCAAAAATGCCGCTGGCGAACGCTGGATGCGGTCTTCCATGGTCTGCACGTTAAAGGTGATGGCGTCAGGATCAACTTGCCGGACGGCGTTCTGTACTTCTGTCACCAGCGCATCCGGGTGCTGCGCGGTGCGTAGAATCACGTTGAAGAAAAGGTTCGGTCTGGGTTCCATGGGCGTATAGATGGCCGGGCGCGCCGGCGTATCCAGCGGCCCTTCCTTGATGTCACGCACAACGCCGATCACCTGACGGGGCTTTTCCGTGGGTGAATAGGTAAACAGAATCTGTTGCTTGAGCGGGTCCAGGCCAGCCATGAATTTGTCGGCCAGAGTTTGATTGATGATGACGCGTTGCGGATCAGTCATGTTGTCAGCTTCAGTGAACCAGCTTCCCTGGGCCAATTCCGCGCCCAGAGTTTGAAAGTATGTACGGCTGACGGTGCGGCTGTTGGCTTCGCGTCCCTGCGGCGTTTCTGATGGCTGTCCCACAACACGCAAATTGCTGGTGTTTCCGCCATTGGAGACGGGCAGCACATCGCTCAATCCAACCGATTGCACTCCAGGCAACGCGCGTATGCGGTCCAGCAGGTTCTGGTGCGCCTGCAATCGCTGTGCGTCCTGTTGCGGGAAGTGCGATTGTGACAGCCCGACCATCATGCCCAGCAAATTACGCTGATCAAAACCCGGATTCACGTTGAGCAGGCGATAAAGGCTTTTTACCAGCAGTCCAGAGCCAGCAAGCAACACCATGGCCAATGCCACTTCGCCGATCACCAAAGCCGAAGCAAAGCGCCGCCATGGTCCTGAATGCGAACCGCGGGAACCGTCTTTTAGGGCGCTCTGTACGTTTGCTCCGGAAGCCTGCAGTGCCGGCGCAAGCGCAAACACAATGCCGGTGACAATGGCCAGCAGCAAGGCAAAGAGCAGCACACGGGCGTCAATGCTCATATGTTTCAGGTAAGGCATGGCGTCAATACGGACCGCCGGAATCATGGCCACAAAGCCCTTGATGGTCCAGTACGCCACCGCCAGTCCTGCCACTGCGCCAGTGAAGGAAAGTATGAGCCCTTCCGTCAGCATCAATCCCATCAACCGTGCGCGGCTTGCGCCCAGCGCTGACCGGATGGCCATCTCATTGCGCCGCGCCAGTGATCGCGCCAGCAGCAAGTTGGCCACGTTGGCGCATGCAATCAGCAGCAGCAACCCCACCGCTCCCAGCAGCAATAGCAGAATAGGCCTTATCTCTCCCACAATCACTTCATTGAGCGGAACAATAACGGTGCGTAGCCTGTCATTCGATTGCGGATATTGTTTCTCCAGCCCTTGAGCAATCAGGTTCATGGCGGAGCCCGCGCTCTGGCGCGTGATGCCCGGCTTTAGGCGGCCCACTACACTGAGCCAATGCAGGTTGCGTCGCGTCAGTAGTGCGCCAGTGGCGTGGAGCGTTTCAAATACGTCAGGGTCGCCGACCGGCGCAAAATGAAAGTCCGCAGGCAGCACGCCGATGATGGTATTTGGCTCATTGTCCAGCGAGAGGACCTGGCCAATCACGTTCTTGCCGCCAAAATGGCGCTGCCACCATCCATAGCTAATCATCACCATGCGCGGCGCGGTGGCCTGGTCTTCACCGACACGGAAATCGCGTCCCATCAGCGGCTGTACGCCAATCGTTTGAAAAAAATTGTCGGTGATTGCCGCCGAGGGCAACAATTCGGGCGCACCCCCGCCGCGCAAAAGCACTTGGTTTTGTCCATAACCGGCCAGCCCGTCAAACACCTGCTGCTGCGTGCGCCAGTCCAAATAGTCAGGATAGGAGGATTCAAACTGCGTGAATACTTCCGCGCTTCGCGTGTCGTAAACCTCCATCAGGCGCGACGCATCGCGATACGGCAGCGGACGGATCAAGGCCGCATCTACAAAGGTAAAGATGGTTACATTGGCGGCGATTCCCAGCACCAGCGTGATCAACGCGATGGAGGTAAATCGCGGGGAGTTGAGCAGCGCACGCAGTTCGTAACGGAGGTCCTGCAGAATCGATTCCATCATCGTCAAGCTCCTGGCGGCGGTTGGCTTCCTGGCCGCGGGTTCTTTCGCGTCAGCTTCTTCTGGTCAATATGAGGACAAAAACACACGCAGCTATTACCGGATACTGGCAGCAACAGAAAAGGTTCCCCCGATTTCAATGAATAGACGTTGGCCGCGCCGCATCGTTAACGCAAAGCCAAGGCAAAAAGCTGGGCCCGCAACCCCCTTAAATCCCTAACCGCCTGCATCTTTTGCCGGGCTGTTGAATCCATTCAAGTAGCTGGATTTTCTTTTGAGGAGAAGACATGCCGCTAGTAAGAATTTCGCTGCTTGCAGGCAAGCCTGCATCGCACAAGCAAAAAATATCTGAGATCGTGTACCGCGCCATGGTTGAAACCATCAATGTCCCCGCCCAGGACCGCTTTCAGGTCATTACCGAACACGCGAAAGCCGATTTCGTATATGACGCCCAGTATCTCAATATTGCGCGGACCGATGGTCTGGTCATCATTCAAATCACCCTGAACGCCGGCCGCACTAACGAGCTGAAAAAAGCGCTGTACCATCGCATTGCTGACCTGCTTCACCAGGAAGCCGGCGTGCGCAAAGAGGATGTTTTCATCAATCTGGTGGAAGTTCCCAAGGAGAATTGGTCGTTTGGCAACGGTGAAGCGCAGTATGCAACGTAAGCGCGCCTTTTTTTCGGGGAGTCGTCAGCCCAAATCATCGGGCGGTAATAAATCAAGCATCTTCTGGCTGTGAATAAATTTGGGAACACACCTATTGTTGGCTTGCCATCCATGCCTTGCCATCCATCAGCCCGAAGGGCGGAATGATTGAGCGTCTTCGCCCCTCGTGATGAAAATTCCCCCAAAACAACAAACGGCCCGCTTTGCTCTCGCAGGCCGTTGTTCCTATACAGCAAAGCTTAGAAGCTCAAACTTTAGAAGCTAAGCTTTGCGCCGAACTGAAACTGGAATGGGTTATAGGCGTCGCGCGGCGTGTTGAAGCCCAGCAGTGGATTTGGCGGCAGGCTCAGGTCGGTCTGCCCATAAAGCGTGTTCAGGTCCTTGATGTTGGTGCGGTTCAGGGCATTGAACATGTCGCCAGTCAACTCGGCCCGCAGATGCTCCTTCAACTGGAAGGCGCGGCCCACGCGCATATCAAAGCTGGCGTAGCCGGGACCTTTGAGCGTGTTGCGGCCCAGGTTTCCCGGACGGTCAGAGAGCGGATTGCCGTCACGATTCGCGTCCGATCCGGCAAAGATGTTGTAGGGCTTGCCCGATTCAAGCGAGACCAGCGAGCTGAACTTAAAGTCATGCAGCACGCGAATGTTCTTTGGCGCCTCGCTGATAAAGCTCAGCGTGTACCGGTGCGGCACGTTCTGGCGCGAGAGAGACCGCTCCAGCGCCAGGCTGGTTTCCGGCACATCGGCCAGATTAGCGACTGAGTCACTATTGGAGATGGTCTTAGAGAAGCTGTAACTGCTGTGCAGGCTAAAGCCGTGGCTGAAGCGCTTGGTCAGCTCAAACGTTCCGCCATGGTAGATGGAAAGGCCGCCGCTTACCTTGACAAAAAAATCACCCAGTTCGGGGAAAAGTCTCTTGCCCGCGCCACCCGGTGTGCCGTCACCCATCACCGGTTTGCCTGGTTCGCCGGCGATGACCGCACCCGGCGTGGGGATGGCGTCAAGGATCGGCGTATGCGCGCCCAGCTTGAGCCCATGCACATAAAGATAGCTGCCAGAGACGGCAAATCCGCCGCCCAGTTCGTGTGAAATCTGCAGGCTGCCCTGCTCGGCATACGGCGTGCGGAGATTGGTGTCAAGATTGTCAGAGAAGCCCACGGGGAAAGTTGCCAGCGCGGGAACTTGTCCGGTGGCGAGGAAATTATTGGTGGCCGTGGTTGCGCCGGGGCCACCGACGGTCGGCTGGATAAAGCGCCCGCGCAGCTGGGAGATGGTGGGGAAGAGCGTCCTGGCGCTCGGCTGGTCGCCCACGTTGAGCCACTCCGCCGTATCCAGTATCTGGCCAACGCTGGCTACACGGCGGTCGGCAAAAATGCCAAAGCCCGCGCGCACCACGCCTTTACTGGAATACGCGTAGGCCACGCCGAGCCGCGGCTGGAACTTGTTCAGGTCACTGGTAAGCCCAAAGCGCGAAGGGTAGGTCTCAAAGTCATAGCGCAGTCCATAGGTAAGCGTGAGCCGCTGCGTGGCTTTCCATTCGTCCTGGGCAAAAAAGCCGTAAGCGTTGTGCGCGTCACTGGTCAGCGTGGCGGACTGCCACGCCGTTGGCACATCCTGCGTAAACGGCAAGCTGAACCCGGGATGCACCGTCTGCCCTTTCAACATTGGGAACCAGAAGACCGCGGGCGTGTGATTGAAGAACGCCGTCAGGTTGGGAAAGATAATGCGCGCGGGGAAGAAGAGGTCCCATTGCGAATCGTCGTTCACGTGGTTGAAGTCGGCGCCAAACTTCATTTGATGGCGGCCCACGTTCACGCTCAGGCTGTCGCCCACTTGTGCGCGGGTTTCTTCATAGAAGTCAGGATCGGAGGTGCTTTTGCCGGTAATCAGCAGGTTGGAAACTTCCAGGTCCGGCTGCTTCAGCACGGAAAAGAAATCAAAGCTGCGCCGCGCCCATTGGAACTTGGCTTCATTCACCATGTTCGCGCGCGGCATCGCCGTTTCCGTCACCAGAAATGTCTGGTCAAAGGTTTTGTTGTTGCGCGCCGTGCTTGAGGCCGGTGATGCACGTCCGCCGCCGCCCAGAAAACCCAGCGTTTCAGAGTTCAGCAGGTTGTAGCGGAAAGCCAGATTGTGTTTTTCATTGAGCTTGTGGTCCAGCTTGAGCAGAAAGCCGTCATAGTCGTTGCTGCGCAGTGAGTTGCTGGTCTCCGTCGCCAGCCCATAAAACGCCTTGGTGGCATTGATGGCGGCCAGATTGTTCAGTATGACGGAAGAAAACTTGTTCGATTCAGCGCGCCGCTGGCCTTCATAATTCGCGAACCAGAACGTGCGGTCTTTTTTGATGGGACCGCTGAAGGTTGCGCCGTATTGGTTTTGCCGCAATATAGGGTCAGGCCCCGTCAGCGCCGGCCGCGCGTTCAGCGCGTTGTTCATACCGTAGTAGTAGATTGATCCGTGAGGAGTGTTGCTGCCGGATTTGGTTACGATGTTCACAAATCCGCCCAGCGCGCCGCCGTATTCTGAGGCAAACGTGTTGTTCACCACGCGGAATTCCTGCGCGGCTTCCTGCGACGGCGTGATGCGCGGCAGTCCGGTAAAGGTCTGCACGTTGTCCGCGCCATCGACGAGGACTTTGGTGTTCAGTTCAGACTGTCCGCCAAACGTCAGCCGCGGCGCTGCTGCCGAACCAACTCCTGCATCCGGCTCTTTGAATGCGCCACCGCCCGTGTTTTCGCGTCCGGGAGCCACGCCGCTGGAGAGCTTCACAAAATCGACGAAATTGCGGCCGATATTGGGCAGAGACTGGATGGCGCGTTCACTGATTACGCTGCTTACTTCGGCTTTGGAGGTCTCGATCAGCGGCGCTTCGTCCGTGACGGTTATCACCTCACTTGCCGGGCCAATGCGCAGCGTCATGTCTGCTTGCGCCGAACCACCCACGGTCAGCACCACGCCGCTTTTCAGTTCCGTGCTAAAGCCGTTGCGCTCAGCGCGCAATTCATACGTTCCTGGCTCCACGTTGCTCAGGTTATAGCGGCCTTCATTGTCGGTCGCGGTGGAACGCGTTGTTCCCCTGGCGCTGTTTTTGAGCGTGATCTTTACCTGCGGCAACACCGCGCCCGTGGGATCATGCACCACGCCGGAGAGCGTGGCCGTTGTGGTCTGGGCGCTTGCGGCAAGCCATGCCGCGGGAAGCAGGACGAGGACCATCAGGCCGGAAGTAAGAGTTTTCCGCACGACCGTATTCATGGGGCAAGCTCCTTGCAATCTTTTGAGTGGGCGGCTGGTTTCATAGCGGCGAACGAACACTCGTTCGGTATGGCAAACAAAAAATAAATGCGTTTTTAGCGCGAAGCAATTCTCCACCCAGGTCAAAAAATGTCAAGGCAAACTTGTTGATTTTCAGGTTGGACCATCTACATCATTTCAGAACCAGCCTATGAAATGCAGTATGCACTTTCTTTCATTGGGATTTCATTTTGGGAATCGCTTGGCATGATTCGATTTCTTCTTGTAGGATGAGGTCAAAGATGCAAACCATTCGACGCCGGGTCTCCCTTACGCATGTCCACTGAATATCGCGCGGAGCACATAGGCAGCTTTCTCCGTCCGGCTGAGCTACTGCAAGCCCGGAGCCATCCCGCATTTGATCCTCGACAATTGCACACCCTGGAAGACAGGCATATTCTGCGTGTTCTTGCCCGCCAGAAAGAACTGGGCTTCAATATTTTTACTGACGGTGAGCTGCGCCGCCGTAACTTTATGAGCGACTTTACTGACGCCGTGGAAGGTTTTGACATGGGCGAAGCCACGCCGCGCTCCTGGCAGGTGGAGGAAAAAGAAGGTTCCAATGTGAGCCGGGTAGCTGGAATCGTCACGGCCAAACTTCGCCAGGTGCGCAGGCTCACCGGGCATGAGCTTACCTTTCTCATGCAGCACAACTCAGGCGACATCAAAATGACGCTGCCCAGCGCCACTCAGTTTCCCGCCATCGCTTTCAAACGCGGAGTGACCGACCGTGTTTACCAGGACCATTCCGCGCTGCTGTGGGAGATTGTCGAGATCATGAAGGCCGATCTGGAGCAGCTTTCACGTGAAGGCGTGAACTATATTCAGATTGACGCCCCGCGCTACAGTTATTACATCGATCCCAAGTGGCGCGAGTGGATACGCAGGGAAATGCGGGTTGAACCGAACGAGCTGCTGGACGAATCCATCCGCGCGGACAATGCCTGCCTTGACGCCGCGCGCCGCGCCGGAGTCACGCTGGCCATGCATCTTTGCCGCGGCAACAATCGCAGCCATTGGTATGCAGAAGGCGGCTATGACGCGATTGCCGAAAAGCTCTTCGGCGGCATCAACGTTGACCGCTTCCTGCTGGAGTACGATGACGATCGTTCAGGAACATTTGCTCCTCTGCGTTTTGTCCCTGCCGGCAAAGTGGTGGTCCTGGGGCTTGTCAGCACCAAACGGCCTCAGCTTGAAGATGGCGATTTCCTGATGCGCAGAATTCAGGATGCGGCAAGATATGTGCCTCTGGAATATCTCGCGCTCAGCCCACAATGCGGTTTTGCTTCCACCATGGAGGGCAATCTGCTTACTGAAGAAGAACAGTGGGCCAAAATGCGGCTGGTGGTGGAAACAGCCCGCCGCGTGTGGGGTTGAGAACGCGTGGGATTGAGAACGCCGAGGCGTGGAAATAGTCCGCCGAAAACCGCTGCCTAGCGGAACAGCTCTTGTACTTTTTCCTTGAACCATTCCCAGCCGGTGAGCTGTCGCGGCGGCTGCGCTGTCCAGCTTTTGAGTGATTGCACCCGGCGGAAATCGCTGGGCACGTCAAACAAAGCCAGCTCCAGCGGCCCTTCCTTGAGTTCCACTACTTCTGATCCCCATGTGGAAGAGAGCGTGCGCTTGCTTCCGTCCGGCTGTGTGACTTCGCTCTGCAGGGTGGTGGTGATTTTCACCGGGAAGCCGGTTTCCGCTCCGGTCCTGTGGACTTCAATCTTGTCCATTTTATTGAAGCATATGTCGCTGGAGCCGGCGGAGACCTCCGCGGCCAACACCACGCCAAAGCTGTTCTTCTTCTGCTGGCGCCACTGCGGCATCACGGAAGCGTCAATGTACCAGCCGTCCGTCTCGCTCACAGATGGCTTGGAGCATGCGCCGGGGCCGGCGACCCGCTTTTCCCGCGTGATGATGTGCCGGGCAACGTGCCCAAAAATTTCTTTCCGCTCACCGGTATCGATGTTTTCGATTGAGATCTGCAAGGTGCCGCCGGAATCTACAATTGGCTTGGGTTTGATTCCCAACGTGGTCCCGTGCGGACCGCTTTCATAGGTAACGTATTCATGCGCCGCCAGGTCAAGCATGAATACGCGATCGTGTTCGCCGCGCAAAATAATGGTGGCCATCGGCGGGCCGTTGCCGTCGCGCATCTGCGACTGCCACTCATTTCTAAGCCGGTCCGCGGCCAGATACTCCGTTCGCGTGTCGGTAAAGCCGCTGGTAATCTGCCGGGTAACAATCTTTACGCCATCCACTGAGGGAGACGGGGCCGTAAATGTGTTTACGTACAGCAGCAGAAGCATCGCAAGCGGCATATTCGGTTCCTTAATCTTGTCCCTGGGCCGGGGCGTGCATTTGGGATGTTATTGTACTGCTAATCGGCAAAGCACGGCAGATTTAATGTTGTGAAGCCCGGTACGGGAAGGACTGTTGCCTCAAGTGCAAATCTATTAACCAGTTAAACAGTGGCTCGCAGGTGGGCAAGGCCAGGCACAGTGCCGAATCGGACGCGCAACTCACAATTCCAAACCAGAAAAGCCTTCAAGGACCGAGCTTTACGGCTTGAGCTTTTTCAAGACCTGCGCCAGCGCATCCATTGCCAGGTGGGTTGCATGGACAGAAGCATTGGGCAATCCGCCCAGCGCTTCCAGCAGGTGCTCACGCTGGAGTGCGGACGCTTCCGCCAGAGATTTACCCTGCATCATCTCCGTCAGGCATGAACCCGCGGCAATGGATGCCACGCAGCCGCGCGTCCGGTAGCGCACCTGATCAATTAGTCCATCAGAAAGTTTTACCGCCAGGCTCATGATGTCGCCGCACACAGGATGCTCCAGCCGCACCTCGGCGTCCGGCGACGGAAGATCGCCTACGTTGCGCGGATGCTCGAAATGTTCCAGGACTTTCTCGGAATAAGGCATGGTCTCGCTCTGGCTATAATCCAATGATGCCAGAAAACTGGGCTTTTCAAAACATGGTCCCGCAGCGAGTTGTGTCACTCCAGCCGAGCGTTACAGTCACTCTGCGCGATCTTGGATTGCTTGAGCGTCTGGTGGCATGCACCAAATACTGCCTGGATGTTTGTCCTGAAGTCATGCAAACAGGCTGCATCATAGTTGAAGACTCCTGGTCAGCCAAAGCTGGGCAGATCATGGCGGCCAGGCCCGATCTGGTGATTGCCTCAGTGCCGTACCGGTTGGAGTCCGTTGCGGAGATACTAAAATCCGGCGTGCCTTTTCTGGGGCTGGCGCCAAAAAATCTGGCCGATATTTACAAAGACATCATGATGATTGCGCGAGTGATGGGACTGGAGTCACGGAGCGCATCGCAGCGTGGCACAGCCGTTGTTGCCAGGATGGAAAGAGAAGTTGCTGCCATGTGGTCGAAAACTGAAGGCGCAGAAAGGCCGCTGGTATATTGCGAGGAATGGGGCAAGCCTCTGCTCCTCTCGCAGACGTGGGTAGCGGAGCTGGTGGAGGCCGCCGGCGGACGTTTCTTCGGCCAGCCCGGCAAGCAGACGACAGAAGAGGAAGTTGCCGCCGCTGATCCAGACGTGATTGTGGCGGCATGGTGTGGCGCCGGCGACCGTGTGCCGCTGGAAAAGATCATCCCCAAGCGCGGATGGGAACACGCCAAAGCGGCTAAAAATGGCCGCGTGTACTGCATCAATGACGAGTTCCTGAATACCCCAGCCAGCACGCTGATTCAGGGATTGCATGCACTGGCTGCGGCGATACACCCCGAATTGTTTATGATGCCGGCGGGATTGCGACAAATAGAACGAGACGCTACAGTCGTGAGCAAGGGCGACAAGGACAACGATTAAACCAGGTCTTTGGTAAACCAGGGCTTTGGCCGTTCACGCGCCGAAGCCCGCTGCATCAGGAGCACCTTGAATCGCGGTTTGGCAAAAAATCTTAAGCAGTTGTGGAGCGAAAGCGACAAAAAACAATGATGAAGCAGGTTGTCGCCGCACTCATAATTCGCGAAAACACCATCCTGATCTGCCAACGGGCGGAAGGCCACGCTATGCCCTTTAAATGGGAGTTTCCCGGCGGCAAAGTTGAGCCTGACGAAGACTTGAAAGACGCGCTGCATCGTGAACTGGAGGAGGAACTTGGCATTGACGCTGTGATTGGCCGTAAGGTCGCGGCCATCCAGCACACATACGCGGGCGGCAATGGCATTGAACTTCACTTTTACCGCGTCGATCTTTTTGAGGGAGAGATTCAGAACCTCATTTTTCGCGATGTTCGCTGGATCGACCGCAAGGACCTTACTACCTACGACTTCCTGGAAGCTGACACTGGACTTGTGAAAGACCTGAGCGTGGGCAGGCTGCTCTAGCTCTGGCCGGTGATTTGTGTCCAGATCAGGGCAATGGTCAGGGCGATCATGATGGCGCTGGTGCTCCAGGCAATGATGTTCCCTGCCAGGGAATTTTTATATGTGCCCATGAGTTCTGTTTTATTTACCAGCTTGAGCATAAAGATAAGAACGAACGGCAGAAGTACTCCGTTCGCCACCTGCGAGAAGAGTATCCACTTGATGAGCGGCAGGTGCGGAATCAGAACGAAGCCCGCGCCGCCGGCGATCAGGAAGGTATAGATCCAGTAGAACGTGGGGGCTTCAGAGAACTTCTTGTTCACGCCCGATTCCACGCCCAGCCCTTCGCAAATGTTATACGCCGTAGCCAGCGGCAAAATGGCGGCGGAGAGCATGGCGGCATTCACCAGTCCCACGGCAAACAGCAAAAACGCCCATCGTCCGGCCAGCGGTTTTAGCGCCAACGCAGCGTCCGCAGCGTCATTAATATTATGGTTGCCGCTGGTGTATAGCGTCGCCGCGCATGCCACCACGATGAAGAAAGCAATCACGTCCGTGACGATGCAGCCCAGGACCACGTCCCACCGTGAAAGCGCATACTGCCGTTTGCCAATCCCTTTTTCCACGATGGACGCCTGCAAATAAAACTGCATCCACGGCGTAATGGTTGTTCCCACCAGTCCGACGACTAGAATGATGTAGTCAGCATGATTGCTGATTTGGGGGACAAAGGTGTCCTTGAGCGCCTGATGCCAATCCGGGTGCGCCAGCAGTGCGGAGACAGGATAAGTGAAGTAAATCAGCGAGAACAGGATCAGGATTCGCTCCACTGGCTTGTATGAACCGCGCACCACCACAAACCAAACGATTCCGGCCCCCACTGGTACAACCAGATACTTGCTGACGCCAAAAATCCCCATGCCGGATGCCAGCCCGGCAAACTCAGCCATGATGTTGCCGAAGTCGGCGATGCCAAGGACCACCATCACAAAAAATGTGGCGCGCAGCCCGAACTCTTCACGGATCAGGTCAGCCAGTCCTTTGCCCGTCACCGCGCCCATGCGCGCCGCCATCTCCTGGACGACGATCAATGCAATCGTAGTTGGGATAAGCGTCCACAGAAGCGCGTAACCAAACTTTGCCCCGGCCTGCGAATAGGTGAGAATTCCGCCGGGATCATTGTCAACGTTCGCGGTAATAAAGCCAGGACCAAACACGGCAAGAAAAGCCAGCAGCCGGTATTTCAGGACGCCGAAGCCGGCGACCCGCCGGGGCAAACTGAGGTCTCTTTTGAATAATTTCAGCTTCATTGGTCTACGAATGTTTTTCTGCGAATGTTGCCGATGAATGTTTCTTTTGCGGTTTTGCCGATAGACGCAACTCGCCGCGGTTACTGAAATACCAGCAGAATACTCAGCACGATCATCACTCCGGCCGTGCCCCATGCCACCCAATTAAAGAACCTGGAGTTAACATGCTTTCCCATCAGGCTGCTCTTATTGATGAGAAGCAGCATAAAGATGAGGACAAAGGGCAGCAGTACGCCGTTAAAAACCTGAGAGAGCACGGGCATTTTCAAGAGAGGGAACCGCGGCAACAGGATTACGGCTGCGCCCGCGCCCACCAGAGCGGTATAGAACCAGTAAAAGACGGGGGCTTCACTGAATTTTTTGTCCAGACCGGACTCGAAACCCAGCCCTTCACACACGGTGTATGCCGTGGAAAGCGGCAGGATGGAAGCCGCAAATAATGAAGCATTGAACAGCCCCGCGCCGAACAAGAGCGAAGCATACTTGCCGGCCAGGGGGCCCAGGGCGCGGGCGGCGTCGGCGGCATCGGCAATCACGGGATGCCCATATTTATTGAGCGTGGCGGCGCAGGCAATAATGATGAACGCCGCCACCAAAACTGCAAAGATGGAGCCAACCAGAATGTCAATCCGGGTGGTTTTGTAATCGCGCTCGGTCACGCCCTTTTCCACCACAGAAGCTTGAAGATAAAACTGCATCCACGGCGCTATCGTCGCGCCCATGATTCCAATCACCATGTAGGTGTAGCCGGGAATCCGAAAGACTGATGCTTTTGTGGGTGGTTCCAGGGTGCTTAAGGCCGCAACGTTCCAGTTGGGCCGGGCCAGCACGCCGGCAATGATGTAGGCAATATAGAAAAAAGAAGCGGTTAGAAAGACCTTTTCCACCGTCTTGTAATTTCCCTTAAGCACAATCAGCCAGACCACGGCCGCCGCAATCGGGACGCTCAGATATTTGGATACATGAAACAGCTCCATGGAGCTGGCCACGCCGGCGAACTCAGCCATCACGTTGGTGAAATTCGTCGCCACCAGAAACATCATCATCACAAAGGTCAGGCGCAGGCCAAACTCCTCGCGGATCAGATCGCTCAGGCCCTTGCCGGTGATTGCGCCCATGCGGGCGGACATCTCCTGGATCACGATCAAGGCCAGGGTCATGGGCAGGATGGTAAAGAGAGGTGTATAGCCAAACTGTGCGCCGGCGAACGAGTAGGTATAGATGCCGCCGGCATCATTGTCAACGTTCGCGGTAATAAATCCCGGCCCAATTACAGCCAGCAGCAGCAGTACCCGGGCCTTCCAGCTCTTGAGCCATTTCATTGGACACGGACATGAGGAAATACACTTCTCTTCGCAGAATAAATGAGAGCAGAAGCAAAGAACAATATCGGAGGCGGATATTTAGATAAATATTTCATGAACCTTGATTTTTGGCTGCGCCAAGGCGGCAAGCCGGCGCCGCTTGAGGGATGTTTACTGGCCCGTCGCATCGTGCTCAAGCCTGTCTATCTCTTCTTTTGCGATCTGGAACGCAGTGTTGGCCGCCGGAACTCCGGCATAGACCGCAACCTGCAGCAGCGTTTCCTTCACATCGGTCAACTCAAGACCGTGGGCCAGCGCGGCGCGCAGGTGCAGTCGAAATTCTTCCCATCGGCCCAGCGCAGCGGTCATGGCCAATACCAGCAAACGGCGCGTGCGATGGTCCAGGCCGGGACGCGTCCATACCGCTCCCCAGGCATAGCGGGTGATGAGCTCCTGGAAGTCGCGGGTAAAATCCGTGGCTGCTGCCATCGAGCGCTGCACATGCTCGTCGCCCAACACCTGGCGGCGGACCGTCATTCCCGCTTCCATGGGACCGGGATGCGCCGTTCCCGCCAGCAAAAAATCCAGCATGGCCGCGGTGAAGGCGCGTGGCTGCTCCAGGTTGGAGAGATGCGCCGTCTGGATCTTTACTGCCTTGGCTCCCGGAATCTCACTCACCAGGACTGAGCCGTGACCTTCCCATGGAATGGAGGGATCTTTATCACTGCCGATGACCAGCGTGGGGACAGATATTTTGTTGATCGCGGCGCGCAAGTCGGCGTCGCGCAGCGCGGCACAGCAAGCTGCGTAGCTCCGGGGATCGGTGCCCATCAGAACGGCACGGGTGGACTGCGCCCAGACGCCGGCCTGTTTCTCTGGCGAAAAAAAGCGCTGCATTACGACATCGACCACCGCCGGCATGCCGCCTTCAAGCACTGCTTTACGGCGGGCATCCCAAAGATCACGGGTACCCAACTTGGATGAGGTGTTCGCCAGCACCAGGCGCGTAACCTGTTGCGGGGCGTTGATAGCCAGCCACTGGCCGATCGCGCCTCCCATGGAGATCCCACAAAAAGCAAATTTTGTAATGCCGAGCGCATCAACCAGGCTGAGCACGTCCTGCCCAAGTTGAGCGAGCGTTAAGTCGCCGGCGGGAACTTCTGATGCTCCGTGACCGCGCGTGTCATAGCGCAGCACCTGGAAGTGGTCGAGCAGGTCCGGCATCTGCGGCGCCCACATGCCGTGGTCACATCCGAGCGAATGCGAAAGCACCAGCACAGGCAATCCGCCGCTGCCTTCCAGCCGGTAAAAAAGGCGCGTGTTGTTGACTATTGCAAAAGGCAAGCTCTACCTCTTCTTTTTAGGGATAGATTTTTTCCGGCTCTGTTTGCGAGTGGGGCCTCCTGGCCGGGCCGATGCCAGCAATGCTTTGCGAAATTCTTCTGCCGCGCCCAGATAGTTTTCCGGTTTTTCCAGGTCGCGCAACACTGCGCCGCTCAAATGCTGTGCGATTTCCGGATTTTCCGCCAGCACATCCGTCAACGTTCGATTGCTGGCAGCTACTTTATGGCTGGCCTCTTCCAGAAGTCTATGCGCGTTGTCGCGGCCAATCTTTTTTCCCAGCAGCATGGAAGCGCGTTCTGCAAAAATAACTCCATGCGTGGCCGCGATATTTGCTTTCATGCGTTCTGGATCCACCATCAGTCCTTCCGCAACCTCCGCCATGCAGGCAACTGCCAGACCCGTGTTCTGTATGACTGCGGAAACAATGGACCATTCCGCCTGCCATCCACCCGCCGCCCGTTCATGCTCCTGTACCATTGCCGACAGGAAGCTCGACACCAACCCCGGCGTTCTTTGTGCCGCGGCCAAAGCCAGCACGGAGCCAACAGGATTTTGTTTGTGCGGCATGGTGGAAGAGCCGCCGCGCCCAGTCAGCGCTGGTTCCGATATCTCGGCAATTTCATTCTGCGCCAGCAACGTAATATCGCGCGCCATCTTGCCCAGCGAACCGGTGAGTATGCCGCAGGCACAGACCAGAGAAGCCAGCCGGTCCCGCTGCGTATGCCATGGAGCTTCAGGGCAGGCCAGTTTTAGTTCGTCCGCCAGGGCTTGCGCGATGCGCGGGCCATCGTCACCCAGCGCGGCAAGCGTGCCGCTGGCGCCGCCGAACTGCAGTACCAGGCAATCTTCAAATGCTGCTGTAAGGCGTTGCGATCCGCGATGCACCGCGCCGAACCACCCTGCAGCTTTCAAGCCAAAAGTGACAGGTGGCGCGGCCTGCAGCCATGTGCGTCCCAGCATTACCGTGCGCCTGTGCCGTTCAGAGAGACGCTGCAACGCCTGTTCCAGCCGCCGCAGATCAGGCGCAAAAATCCTTTGCGCCTTCTGCAGCAGCAGGACGAGCGCCGTGTCGCAAAGGTCCTGGCTGGTTGCGCCCCAATGCACAAACCCCGCGGCGGATGGGTCGTGGGCGCGTATCTCTTCCATCAAAGCACGCAAAAACGGGATTGCAGGTGTTCCGCTCTGCAGCGTCTCGCTGGCGATGGCGGCGGCATCCAAACGCGCCGTCCGCGCGACCGCCGCGATGGTTGAGGCCGCCGCACGAGGGATGATTCCCATCCTGCCTTCCACGCGGGCCAGGGCGGATTCAAAATCAAGCATGGCGCGCAGCGCCGAATCATCAGAGAAAAGTCCGGCGAGTGGCCCGGTTGTCGCCAGACTATCCATCAATCGCACCGCCATGCCACCTCCCATCGGCAATAGCTGAAATCACAGCTAAGAATACGTGAGGGAGCTGGCACACTCCAAGGGCAGGCCGTGGTTATTTACGCGCCAGTGATTGTGTCCCAGCCGGCCAATACACAGGCCAGTTTCTTTGCTGGGCAATTTTTTCCAGATCAGGGTTGGGATTCACGGCAAAGGGATGCAGAGCAATCTCCAGCATGGCCAGGTCATGGACGGAGTTGCCAAAGCAAACGTCCACCTGTTTTTTGAGCACTTCGTGGATCGCCACGGCTTTGCCGGGGCCGCTGGGGACGCGGATGAGCCGGTCGGTGGCGCGGCCCTCCTCAAGATGGACCGCGGCGGCCAGCACCCGCCTGCCGGGAATGCCGAACCGCTTTACCCCTTCACGCACCACCCAATCATTGGTGGAAGAGACGGCCCATACCTCGCAGCCCGCGGCGTTCAATTCACGCGTGAGCCGCAGCATCTCCGGGAAAATTCGCTGCTCCACCACGGCGGGGAAGAACTCTTCAGCGGCTTCCTCCAACGCCTGCATCGCGGTCCCGGCATTGATGGCGACCATTTCTCCGCACATGGTTTCTTCATCCACCTTGCCGGCTTTGTAGTCCTGGTAACGCGCGGTGATCCATTGCGCTGTTTCCGGCGGGACCATGTTGCGTTCCAGCTCCCAGTAAAAAAAATCAGCGCCGGAGTCGCCGCTCCACAGCGTGCCGTCGCAATCAAAAACGGCAACGCGCGGGCGCAAAGCCAGAATGGAGTCGGCAAATTTCTGGCTGGCAGAAGATGAGCTGTGGTCAGTGGTCAATGCCTGGTTCCTGAAGTGGGGTTCCTGAAGTTATGGTTCCCGCGCGCAGTTTTTCAAAGTCCTCCGGCGTATCCACGTTGGCGGCGACCAGCGGATCATTTACCGGAACATAAAGGATGTGCGCCTGGTTGGCATGTTCCACGTCGCGGGCGGTTCCGTGGACGGGTGCGCGCAAAAACGCTTCAATCATCTCGCGCCCAATCACAAAAGGATGGCCGTGCTTGCCGCCGAACTCCGGCACCACAGCCCAGACCTGTTCATTGCTGGAGACAAAAACGTTTTTGAGCTGCTGGACCGTCGCGGCCTCGGCTGGTGGCCGGTCCACCAGGGTGACAATGGCGGCGTCGCGTCCGCGATTGAGCACGTCCTGCAGTCCCACCTGAAGGGAACTGAACTGGCCCTGCTGGGGGTCAGGATTCACCGCTAGAAACGCGGCGTTGGCGTCGACAATGGGCTGCAGATTTGGCGCATTGGCGCCGGCCACCACAATCACCAGCTCCGTTGCCGTCTGCAACGCGCGTATGGCCGAGGAAAGAAATGTGCCGTCACGCCAGGGCAACAGCGCTTTGTCGCGCCCCATGCGCGAAGAAGCCCCGGCCGAGAGAATCACGCCGGCAAACGATGGTGAAAGGGCCATGGATAGAATATATCTTACTTGGTTGCGCGGGAATTGTTCACCGCAAAGGGCGCGAAGGACGCCAAGTCTAAGAAAGATTTGGACCGAAATCCCTTTGCGGTCTTTGGTAGTGTCTCAGTTTGAAAGTTGAGGCGACCTCAGGAGAGCAGCCTTTACGACCTCAGCCACAGTTTCCAAGCTAATGCTGCGTTGTTTGCAATAAGCGGACTCGAGCCAGATGGACAGCAATTTAGCTCCCTTGCTTGCATTACATGAGCAGCAGCATCGCGCAATGTTTTCGCTTGTAATTATCAGGGCGTCATTAACGATATGTTCCCAGGTTGGGAGTCGGCCTTTGCTAGCACCAGCTAAGCCAAAAACAATCCCGCAATAGACACAACATTTGTCTCGTTCAACGATCTCTGTCGCAAGCCAGTCAGGGATATTCCAACGGTTCATTTTTTGGCCTATGCTTGAACGGTGAAACTGAGACAATACACGATCTTTGCGTCCGTTGCGGTTAAGTTTATGACTGCTTGAGAATCTCTGCGGCTTTTGCGCTCTTCATGTGCGGCAGCGCCGTTGGAGAGTTGCGGCGGATGGCGATCAGCTCGGCGACAATCGAGACGGCAATTTCCTCCGGAGTGATCGCGCCAATATCAATGCCTACCGGCGCATAGACCCGCGCCAGCTTGTCCGCGGCGATGCCTTCTTTTTCCAGCTCTTTGTAGATGGCGATGGTCTTGCGCTGCGAGCCG
>DATBCN010000391.1:0-3749 GCA_036270475.1 Candidatus Angelobacter sp.
CGTCTGTGATGAACCTGTTTCCGCCCTCGATGTGAGCGTGGGCGCGCAAATCGTCAATCTGCTCAAAAAACTCCAGCGCGACTTCGGCCTTACCTACCTGTTCATCTCCCATTCCATGCCGGTGGTCCGTTACCTGTGTGATCGCATCGCCGTCATGCGCCGTGGAGAAATCGTTGAGCTTGGCCCATCTGAGCAAATCACCTCGCGCCCCCAGCATGAATACACCCGCACTCTGCTTGAAGCCACGCCTGAACCGGAATTCAAACTTGTATGATTAAATTCGTTCGTGATTCAAGCTGCTCAAACATCTTGCTGGAAGAACACAAATCTATTTCGGTCTTGTCATCTGAGCGCTACCTCGCGACGCCAGGAGCGAGGTAGAGTCGAAGGCCCCCGGCAATGCTTGTTTCGCCCATGCAGCGTCAGGGAGTTCTTCCGAAACATTCACGGTTCGCTGCCCTTAAGCATTCCAGTTAAACTCATCGCATCTCACGCGAGAATCTCATGCTATTTGCTAATTGCCATTTGCCAATTGCTCTCCGCACACATATCCTGCTTTTCCTTGCGATTTCCTTCAGCGTAAGCAGTGCCCTCGCCCAGCCCACACAAACCCAGGTTGTCATCCTCGGCACCGGAACGCCCATCATCAATCCAGATCGCTCTGGACCGTCGGTGGCCGTGGTGGTGAATGGCGCTGCGTATCTCGTCGACTTTGGTCCCGGAGTTGTCCGTCGCGCCGCTGCTGCCGCCCGCGACAAAAAAATCACCGCGCTCACGCCGCGCAATCTCAAGGTCGTCTTTGCCACGCACCTGCATTCTGATCACACCGCCGGCTTGTCTGATCTCTATCTCACTCCAGCCGTTGAAGGCCGTCCTGGCCCGCTGGAACTCTATGGCCCGCCCGGCATCGCGGCCATGGCCCGGCACATTCAGGCTGCCTATGTGAAAGACGTCGCCGTTCGCGTGCAAGGCCTTGAACATGGAAACGCGAAAGCCTACCGCATCCATGCTCATGAAATTCATCCGGGCATTGTCTATAAGGACTCTAACGTTACCGTGCGGGCATTTACCGTCCCGCATGGCTCCTGGGATTTCTCTTATGGCTACCGCTTTGATACGCCCGACCGCAGCATCGTGATCTCCGGTGACACCGGCCCCACGCAAAAAATCGTCCGTGCCTGCCACGGCTGCGACCTTCTTCTGCATGAGGTCTATTCCACCGCCTGGTTCCAGGAACGCACGCCGGCTTGGCGGAAATATCATTCTTCATTTCACACATCAAGCGTGGAACTGGCCAACATCGCCGCCGCTGCCGCTCCCAAACAGCTTGTGCTGTATCACCAACTGTTCCGCCCCGCCGACGACGTGGATGCTGTGTTGATCGATGAAATGCGCAAGGCAGGCTATTCCGGACCGGTTGCGTCCGCGCATGATCTGGATATTTTCTGACCGGGGGCTATTTTGCGGCTTTGCCCAGAAAACGTATGCGCCCGTTCAGCGTACGATGTCCGCTGCCAAAAAAGTTCAGGAAGCTCGGCGAGTTCACGTTGTTGTCCACAAAGAACGGATTCAGCCGGTTGGTCACGTTGTCCACGCCGACGCGCGCGGCCCAGCGATAGCCGTGGTAAACAAATTTCCGCTCAATGGCTGGGTCCATGGTAAAAAAATCAGGCAGCCGGAACTGGCCCGGCCCGGAAAGAATCGTGCCAAAGTTATTGATCGTGACAAACGGAAAACCGGTGTGCCAGATCATGGACCACGCAAAATCGAATTTCTTCAGCTTCCAAAACAGCGGATACGATCCCCAAGCCACCAACTGGTTGGGCGCGTCCCAGGGCAGCGCTCCGCCCGCTTGCGCTCCCTCAAGAAACGCGTCGATGGAGAAATCCACTGTCTTGTTCGAGGTGGTTTTTGACCGCGTATAGGCAATCAGCATCGGATAACCGCGCTTCAGTTCCTCGCGCAGCGTGATCTGCACCGCGTCATAGCGGTCTTGTTTGTTGGCCAGCAGGGTAAAGCCGCTGCCCGGCGCCCCTTCATACGCCCAGCCATGCGCGCCGTGGCGGCTCAGATATTCCACCCGCGCATACACTTTCCACGGCAGCCGCCGGTCAACCGCAACGCTCCAGTTGCTGTAGCGCGGCATGGTGAGAAACCGCGGGTCCACCGTAAACGTGTCGGAAAATGTTTGCGCATCAGGAGAGAAAAACGTATTCGTCCGCAGCCCCTGGGCGGCGTTGCTGACCAGGAAGAGGTTCGTGCGATCGTAATAAATGCCGATTCCCGCGCTCACCTTTGTTTCACTCTCGGGGTCCACCAGCACCGTTCCGGCAATGCGCGGCGAGTAAAAATCTCTCTTCAGAAAACTGTCGCGGTCCCAGCGCGCTCCGGGCTCAATCAGCACGCGCGGCATGGGTGACCAGCGGTCCTGTATGTAGGCGCTGGACTCCATGGTGCTCAGGCCAAAGGCCGGGGTCGGTGAAAAAGTGATTTCGCGCAACAGCGTATTGTTTACATCGTCAAGAAATTCAATCGGTCCGCGATCAATTTTTGCGTGGTAGATCACCCGGTCCGCGCGGCCGCCAACGGTGAACTGGTGCGTTCCGGCCAGCTTCCATGGCCGCAAAAACAAATTGCCAAAACCCTGCGTCCGCGAGGAGTAGTTGCGGTTCGTCAGGTAGTAGTTTCCTGTCCTGTTGTTGGTTTGCAGCACATACGGCAGCGTGCCCATGGGCAGGGAAGAGCCTTGTCCATGCTGATAGGCCGCTCCAAACTCCAGCAGCGTCTCCCGGGCCACCGTGATCTGGTCTTTAAGTCCCAGCAGGTAAAGAACGTTGTGGCTGTTGAGCGAAACAGAGAAAGGATCGAAGGCATCAATTCCTGAGTGTTGCGAATCCTGAACATTCAGCAGCACGTTGCTGGTAAGCACGTTGCCTGGTGTCAGGTTCATGCGCACGCGGGCCAGGTCGGCGGCCCTCCATACGCGGTTCGTGTCCAGGCCGTCCGGTAATTCTCTGATCACGCCGTAATCGATCTCGCCTTCATGTGACAGATCAAACCAGACCTTGTCGCGAATCAGAGGGCCGGAAACGTATGCTCGCGGCGTCCAGTTATTGATCTGGATTTCTTTCACGTTCTGTACAGTAGGCACAAAATCCGTGGCGTTCACGCGGAAGCGGTTGTCTCCGTCCTGCACTTGCAGGTCCACCAGTCCGCCGGAGCCTTTGCCAAATTGCGCGGAGTACCGGCTGCTGCGCACATCAATCTTCCGCAGTGAATCCGGGTTCAGCCGCACAGTCAGTGATCCTGTCACCGGCTGGCTCACTTCAAACCCATCCAGATAATCCTGTATCTCCTGCGTTGAAGCTCCGGCCACGTGGATTTGCCCGCCTCTGTCGCCAATCACGCCGGGAATATATGGCAGCACATTGCGATAGTCGCGCGTGCTGGAGTAGGGAATGTTGGAAATCTCGTTGGCCGTTACTGACTGTGAGCTCGCGCTCTCCGCCGGATCAATCGGCGAAGGTTCTGCGCTTACTTCAATTTCTTCTTTGTATTCCCGTACCGGCTGCAAACGCACTTCCAGCGGCGCCTGTTGTCCGGAAATAATCTCCAACTGCGGCACAGCCGTGGTGTAGAAGCCCTGCTTTTCCACCAGGATTTTGTATGTTCCCGGCGGCAACTGCCGGAGTTGGGCGCTGCCGGAAGGCGTGGTGCGCTCCTGCGCCACCGTCTTGTCATTCTGTTGC
>DATBCN010000392.1:0-2133 GCA_036270475.1 Candidatus Angelobacter sp.
TTCTCCGGCATAGATGCCGCGCGTAAGTTCGTCAATGGCGTTGGGCTGGTCGCCTTTGGGGGTGTAGTCGGAAGCTAGTCTAAAATCCATAAATACTCAGACTTTGAATTTTCAAATTTGAAAATTTTAAATTTCAAATCTCAAATCTGGCGACGGCCTCTCAGTGTGCAATTTTGACGAGAGGAAATCTCTTTAGTGTGGCATGGCGCGGCCCTGCTCTGCAATCGCGGCCCAAAATCATCGGCACAGCCTGCCATCATGCCAGGCGGGATTGGGAAATTCGTGCAACCAATCCGCCCCGGCTGCGGACGTTTTTGTTTACCACTCAGTAAATTTTTTGCCTACCCCACCCCCCATCCAGCAGTTTTGTTGCAAACAAAGGAGAAACTGAATTCGACAGTACTGTCACTGGACTGTCAAAGCTCCTTTTCCGCTTCTTTCCACTGCCCAATCCGTGTTCTTTTTTCCCGCGGCCCAATCGCGATTTTTACTCTTTGGTTAATGCCATCGGGGTTAACACCACCGGGCCGAATGGTGGCAGATGGATGGGATACCGCTGGAAGAATGAATGCTTCTTCGTGCCATATTCAGTTTTCAAAGAGCCTGCCGTCAGATCGCGGACGAATTCATCTTAAAGCGTAATTTTATCGCATTTTATTCGCTTTTGTCAAGAGCAAAAAAGCCTGGGTGATGTCAAGCCGCTTGTGTAAAAAGCTTGAGGGTGCGGTTTTTCCAGTCGAGATTGAACCGCTGGAAGATAGAGTAAATAATCCGGTCCACGCTCTCCACATTGACAAAGCAGACCATGGGCCGGGTTCGGCGCCGGACTTCCACAAAGCAGCGCTCGATGATGTTGGTGGTGCGCAGCTTGCGCCACAGATGTTGAGGAAAGCGATAGAAACTCAGCAGCTCCGGCAGGTCCCGCTGTAACCTTCGCACCATGGCGGGGTAAGATTTCTTCCACCGCACGGCAAAATCACGGCAGGCCGCCTGTGCTTCTCTGCGACTGTCGGCCTGATAGATGGCCTGAGCGTCGCGTTTGACCTCGTCATAATCGGACTTCCGAACTTTTTCCAGAATGTTGCGCATCTTGTGTACCCAGCAGCGCTGATGCAGGGCCCGGGGATAGACCGTGGGAATAGCCGCCGCCAAGCCAGGACAACCATCGGTCACGATCAACTGTAAATTCTTGCCCTCCAGCCCGCGCCGATAGAGGTCCTGTAACAAGCCTTCCCAGTCGCTCTGGCTCTCGCCCTGGCTACGCAGAAAGGCCAGCAGTTGCCGGCTGCCGTCCCGTCTCACCCCATAGGCCACCAGCATTTGCACCCGTTTCCGCCCCGCCGGTCGCCGCACCCTAAGACTCACACCATCCAGGAACAAGTACGCCCATTCGTCTTCCAGCCGGGCCTGATGAAACTGCCGCACCGCCTGGTCCAGATTCCGTGTCAGGGTAGAAACCGTCTGGGCACTCACCGTTTCCCCGGTCAAAATGGCCACTACCCGGCCCACCTGCCGCGTGCTGATCCCGCGCAGAAAGGCTTCTCGGATCAACAGCGCCACCTCTTCAGCCCGCCGCTGGAACTTCTCCAATCCGGGAGGCAGAAAGTTCTTGTTTCTTGTCCGCGCGATTCGCAGCCGGATCGTCCCGAAGCGGGTCACGTAGTCCCGCTCATAAAAGCCGTTGCGGTACTCCCGTTCTCCGTCGGCCCGTTGGTAGGGATCCAACTCCATCCACTGGTCGCGCGCCCGCAACGATTCTCCATTCCAAAACTGCTGCCAAGTTACTCGCATCCGGCCATAGACATCGCCCCAGAAACTGTCCTGCAACTCGCTGACAAAGTGTTGGAAATGCTCGCTGATCTCTGTTACTTTCGCCATCGGGTGTAAGTCTCCTTTTCTTAGGATTTTGGTTTTCGCTTGTCGGCAAAAACCAACTTACACCCTCTCGCTTTTACACAAAGAAATTTACGTCACCTCAGGTACGCGCATTGAAACCCTAAACTCCCATGCCACCGCGTTCCTTTGATAGGAGTGACAGCAGGCGCATTGAGGACCTTATGCTTTTACTAATTCGGGAGACGCGGACCTGGCGGTGGAGTTCTTGGCTACAAGTTTGGCGCAGTTTTCTACAAA
>DATBCN010000393.1:0-2986 GCA_036270475.1 Candidatus Angelobacter sp.
GCGAAGAATGGAGGAGTCCATGGATATTCAGCCCCTTGCGCATCTGTGTTGCTGAAACTCGGGCCTTGCCTGATGCCTAAATTGTAAACCTTTGGGCCCAAATCGCTAGAATGGGCTGATTTGTCCGGCTCAGCCGATGCCACTCGATTTCTAAAGGAAAATCCCAACCGCTGGAGTTATTGCTAGCGTAATGAAAAAAATAGGGCTTCCTGCCCGAGGAGGATCAAATGGGAGTCTTTTTTACAGCGTCGCAGGCAGTGGCCCCGGCAATTAAGCAAGCACTCAAGGACGCGCTGGTGCAAGATCCCAAGACACTCACCGTGCTGCCAGAAACAGAGGCCGCCGCCAGAGCACACACGCTCGCCCAAACCACCGCGTCCCAGTTCAACCTGCGAAACTTTTTGCTCGCAGTGATAATCGCGGCCATTCTTTTAGGCTTGGCGATCTGGACCGATAAACCGCACAACGATATATCAAAGATTCTGATGACCTGCTTTCAGTCCTTTAGCGGTATTGTCGTGGGATTGCTGGGCGGAGAAGCGCAGAAGTCTGCCAGCTAGGGCTGCGGTAGGCGGAACGAAGCAGCAGCGATAGGCTTACAGTCCCAGCGTCACATATTGCGCTCGCCGATAGAGCGCATGGCCTGCATGCTGCCATTTTTCGCGGAGCCGAACGCTGGCTTCGACGCAAAAATGATGGACCGCGACCTGCGCTTTCCTGAACGCCAGCCAGGGTGAGTGGGAATCCGCGCACATCCAGCTTTCGTGCGCCTTAGGATCCAGCCCCAGCCTCTCAATCGTTTTGCAGATTTCGCATTTCATGGCGTTTGCTCTGCTAGGTAAGAACCCTTAAGGCGGCAAAGAGTTGTGCAGCTCTGGATTTTTCTTCTCTGTCTTTACAAATCAAAATCGTCGCTGCGCACTGCTCTCCAAATAAAGAGGAAAGCCTTAACCATTGAACTCCTTAACCATTGAACTAAAGAACTAAGCCAGAATTGCTCATCTGCGGTCAGCTTGCGCGCATCTGCGGCGAAAAGTATGGCGCAAAAGCTGTCTGTTTTTATCCGCCCTGCAGGGCCACTTTCACTCCGTCACCTGGGATCACCAGCCGCGCTCCCGCTGAGTGGGCCTGTTGCGCCAGCTCTGCCCGCGTGAGCAAACAATGGTTGATGGCTTCCATATGCACGGCAATCACCTGCGCGTGCGGCGTTGCCCGGCATACGCGCACCACGTCTCCCGCGGTCATCGTAATAGGATCGCCATGCAAAAACTGCGCCGCTCCCGCGTTCACCACAATCACCTGCGGCTTGTGTTCCTTGATCGTCTCCGCCACCTGGTCATACCAGATTGTGTCGCCGGTAATGTAGATCGTTGGTTCGCCCTCGCTGCTCAGAACATATCCGCTGGAGGGCGCCATGGCGCGCGCAATCTCTCCCGACCCGTGCTGCGCCGGGGTGCGCGTCACACAGATGTGGCTCCAGTGTTTCTTATCATGCACCGCTGACGCATTCACAAAATGAACCGCTTCCATTTTCTGTAGGTCTTCCGGCTGGCACAGCAGCGGCAGGTCTTTGGGCACAAGCTGGATTGCCGCGTCATCCCAGTGATCGCGATGCGTATGCGTTACCAGCACCAGTTGCACCCCGTCCAGCACCTGCTCCACGGGAAAGGGCAGAGGCGCCAGCGGGTTCGGGCGCGGATGCGGCGAGTTCTGTATCGCCGCCATTGTCCCGGCGTCGCTCAACATGGGATCTACCAGCACCCGCATGCCGGCGTAATCCAGCAGCAGCGTTGCATGACGGACCAGTTGCAGCTTCATTTATTTCACGTCCTGATTGCTGAAGCGCTTGCCGTAGCCGCTGTTCGCAAGGATTTTTTCCGGGTCACGCATCTCAATAATGGCCTTCAGCGCCGCTGCTTTGTCCCTGGCCGACTGATAATACGCCTGCGCTATCTTATATCCCATGTAATAGCCCAGGTCGGGCGGCCCCACGCGCTTTGCTTCATCATAGTTATACAGCCAGTCGTGCAGGTGTTCATTCTTCGGCTTCTTGATGTCCTCCTGCAACTTCCGCCACAACTCTTCCTCGTGCGAATCGCCATACGTCTTGTTGCGCGCGTTCAGGTTGTGGCCGCTGGCCAGTTCAGCCACAAAATCGGCAGACCCTTCCCTGAGGCAAGTGGCCAGCAGCGTATCGTCAGCATGCTTCTGCTGAAAGTGCATCAGTTCATGCATCACAATCGCGATAGAGTCGGTTGAAGGCGCCAGCGGGTTCTTTTCCGAAAACATTTCCGCGCCAATCATCAATCCGTGCCCGCTGCTGGTTCCACCTGAATTGATGGCGCCAATCAAAAAGTAGACCGGAGGAAATACGGCGTCAGGATATAGCCTTTTCATCTCGCCAAAATTCTTTCGTATCTCCGGTATGGCGCTCTGGATAAGTTCAGTATTGTGCCGGACGCCTTCATAATAGGCGCGATATTTAAGGACCTGGTCGCTCAGATGTCTGGCGCTCACGATTCTGCCCGGAGTGAAATCCTTTACGCCCTGCGATCCTTTGTCCAGATATTCCTGCTGCAGCACCTCGGCAAGCTTCGCCGGATCAGCTTTCAAATCTCCGGCCCAGTGATCATAGGCTTTCCAGAACAGGCTGACGTCGTCCGCCGTGATAATCGCCTTCTCCGGATCGTGGTTCTGCAACGGCCCGGCAGCGCCCTGCGGCCGCGAATAGATAGACGGACACAAAAACAGTGAAAAGAAAACCACCAGGCGCATCAATCGCTCACCCTCGAACCTGAAGTTTGTCCGCTGAATATCTCTTTCGCGGCCAGCACCGTATTGCAGTGGATCGTTACCGTGTCTTCCACGCGCCGCGCATAGCCGCCCGCGTAGGTAATCATCACCGGGACGTTCCGTGTCTTCGCCACATTCAGCACCAGTTCATCGCGCTTCTTTAGTCCTTCAATCGTCAAGGCCAGTCCGCCCA
>DATBCN010000394.1:0-11442 GCA_036270475.1 Candidatus Angelobacter sp.
GGTCGAGATCAAACTACCGTCAGACTGCCGGTCAATAGAATAGATTTTCCACGAAATGTTCGCCGCATCCAGCAACTGGAAAATTGTCTTCGCGGTCAATTGTGTGTTTGATTCCTGTGGGGGGTGGACCAGGCCTTGCGATGTTGCTGCCATGGCGTAGAGCCGTACGTCTTCTGTCTGCACGGGCGCAGGCGCATACCAACGATCAGAGGTGGCAAAGGTAGTCGCAAACCAATAAGGCGAGGGCAGGTCCGTTTGCGTGTAATAACCCATGGAGCGCACGCCCTTGGTGTCGGGGTCGCCATCAAATGTCGCCAGGCCTCCACCGGTGTGGACAAAACCATCCAACAGCAGCGGCGCGCCTTCCGTCAGATCAAAGCGATTGGCGTTACCGTGTGACTCAAGCCACGCCGCCGTTGTGTTGTAGATGCAACTGGTCGCCAGATGGAAGGTACGGATGGTGTCACCGTCATCGGCGGGATTGGTAAAGTCATTTTCCAGGTCGTCGGCATCGCGTCCCAGGCCCAGGCTGGCCCGGTAATCGTTGAGCTTGGCGAAGTAAGAATCAAACGAGCGGTTTTCCTGCATCATGAAGATGATGTGGTTAACGCTGGTTTGCAGCGTAGGAGTTGGCGATGGGGTTGCAGTAGGCGTAGGGTTTGCTGCAACTCCCACACCCTGGCAACCGGTAAGAACAACGAGGCACAGCAAAACAAAAAAACCGACTAGAGAGACATTTCTGAGCAAGGTCATTTTTTCGGCCTACCTGAGGAACAGGGATGTCTGCGTTGAACCGCGACGCTGCTTTTTAACAGCAGCTCACACTCACACGATGTGATGTCTGCGATAGGGATAGTGTTGGCTGCCACAGGTTTTACTTAGATTGACATCCCAAGCAGCAGTTCTGACATCGAAGATTTTTAGCTGCTCTGGAATCTCAACCATCAAGATGCCCGGAGCAAAACTTCGTCAGGATTTTGGGGACCCAAACATGAGAATTGCAGTAGTGGGATCTGGTTATGTTGGCCTTGTTGCCGGGGCCTGTTTCGCGGAATTAGGCCATGATGTTCTTTTAGTCGATAACGACGAACGCAAACTCGCCGAACTGCAGCGGGGCGAGTGTCCAATCCATGAAAAGTTTCTTCCTGAGCTGCTTGAGCGTCATCGCGGCAAGCGTCTGGGTTTTACCGGCGATCTCACTGAGGCCGTGCGCCGCAGTGAAGTGATCTTTGTGGCCGTGGGCACTCCGCCCAAAGACGATGGCGACGCCGATCTTTCTTATGTGGAATCGGTGGCCCAGGGAATCGCCTGTGCCATTGACGACTATAAGGTGGTGGTAGAGAAGAGCACGGTCCCGGTTTACACCAATAGCTGGGTGCGGAAGATCATGCTGCTGAACGGTGCGCCGCCCGAGCTTTTTGATGTTGCCTCAAACCCTGAGTTCCTGCGCGAAGGCACCGCGGTGGCCGATTTCCTTTATCCTGACCGCATTGTCGTAGGCGCGGACACGGACCGCTGCGCCAATGTCGTGGCCAGGGCCTACCAGCCGCTAACTGACGGCAGATATTACAAACAGCCTGACGCGATTCCTGGTCCGGTCGCTGGCCCGTTTGAAGCCAATTTGATCCGCACCAGCGCGAAGAGCGCTGAATTGATTAAGCACGCCTCCAATGCATTCCTGGCCATGAAGATTTCATTTATCAACGCTGTCGCCAGCGTATGTGAGGCGGTTGGCGCTGACGTTGAGCAGGTGCGAGAGGGGATCGGGACGGACTCGCGCATTGGAAGGCGATTTCTCTCTCCCGGCGTGGGCTACGGCGGATCGTGTTTCCCCAAAGATCTGCTGGCGTTCCGCTCAGTGGCGCGGGAAAACGGCTGCCACTTCGGCTTGCTCGATGAAACCGTAAGAGTGAATGAAGAGCAGCGCAGCCGCTTTATGCGTAAAGTCCGCAAAGCGCTCTGGACACTCAAAGGCAAAAAACTAGCTGTGCTTGGCCTGGCCTTTAAGAACGGAACAGACGATCTGCGCGAATCTCCCGCGGTTGCGATTATCAGGGCCCTTTTGAAGGAAGGCTGCTCCATTACGGCATACGATCCCGCCGCCATGGATAGGGCAATGGAAGAATTCGGCCCCAACAGCGCCGTCAAATTCGCCGCCGGTTGCTATGAGGCACTGCAAGGCGCGGACGCCTGCCTGGTACTGACGGAATGGGAAGACTTTGCCGCTCTTGACCTGGGCCGCGTGAAACAGCTCTTGCACTACCCCATTGTGGTGGATGGCCGTAACCTTTTCCGTCCGGCGGCGATGGAGGCCGCAGGGCTCAACTACTACAGCATTGGCCGCCCCGATGTTGTAGGGGACAGGCGAGCGACGATCAAAAGCCTGAAGGAAGCGGCAAAAAACGAAGCAGCATAAGTCTTAGAGGGAACAAATTCTTACTCCAGGACAAAAGCGCCGCATCACAGTTAGTGGTCATCGTTTAGAGGGTCAATGTAAGAGGGGTCAATCCCGGGAGTTGGGCCATGCTTTCCGTCGTAGTGCCAATTTACAACGAAGAAGAGAACATCGCCGCATTTCATGCGGCGGTGCGCTCAGTAATGGACAGTCTGCAAGAGAGATGGGAGGTTGTCTATGTGAATGACGGCAGCCGCGACAGCTCTCTCGCATTGCTCTCAGAAATTCAACGGCGGGACCAGCGCGTGACCGTGGTGGAGTTTTCCCGCAATTTTGGCCATCAAGCGGCCTTGACGGCGGGCCTTCAGGTCGCCCGTGGCGATGCCGTCATCCTGATGGATGGCGACTTCCAGGACCCGCCTGAGGTCTTGCCCAGGATGGTGCAGGCATGGAAACGCGGCGCTAAAGTGGTGATCGCCGAGCGTTCCAGCCGCGCCGAGACCGGAATCAGGGGAAAGCTCTTTCCTTTGTTTTACAAGGTGATGGGCTTGATCTCAGATTTTCCCATCCCTCTGAATGCGGGGATCTTTGGCCTGCTTGACCGCCAGGCGGCAGACGCAATCATCCATTTGCAGGAAGGCAATCGTTACCTTCCTGGACTGCGCGCCTGGGTTGGCTTCCCTACCGCATTTGTATATTACGAGCGGGCAGGGCGGGCCGCGGGTGAAGCAAAACAGACGTTGCCCAAGCTCTTTAAATACGCCATGGACGCGATTTTCAGCTTCAGCTATAAGCCGCTGCGTGTGGGAATGGTATTGGGCGGACTGGTGCTGGCATTCACGCTGCTTCTGGCGATCGTCAACTTCGGCAACACCGTCTTCCACCTGAAATTCTTTGGCATCATACCGGGCGCGGGACACATTGGCACGCTGCTGGCAATTTTGTTTCTGGGCGGCGTGCAACTCATCTGCACCGGCTTGCTGGGCGAATACATAGGGCGGATTTATGACGAGGTCCGGCGGCGTCCGCTGTACCTGGTCCATAAACTTCACCGGTCAGAATCAGAAGGCGTTCTCCGCTATAAAACCGACAAGGTGTTGGCTGAGGTTGAGGACTCGGTGGCTTAAGGCAAAGTCTCTGGTTTTTGTTTTGCACAGATAAATCCGGGGAAAAAAGCCGCTCCTTACCCGGTAATCCACCTAATCCTTCGTTGCAAATATTGCTTGTAAGCCCATCTTTACGGGGCCAGGGTCGAATTGTGGCCGTAATACTCTTCTAAGATACAAATCCTACCTAATTAAGGACTCTCCTGATACATCCAGAGTAGATGCGCCCGTAACCTCCACTCCTCAAGGAAAAGCACCCTAGCTCTGAAGGAGTAAGCGCTGTGAAAAACGCTATTCGGATTGTGATCACGACTCTGACTCTGGCCACCGCCGCCTTCGCGGGAGTCACGGTCAGTTCCCCTGCACCCGGATCCACGTCGGGATCCCCAGTCCACTTCGTCGCCTCGGCAACATCCTCGAATCCAGTCACCGCAATGAGAATCTATGTGGACGGCATAAGCGTTTATCTGATTACTGCAAGCAGCCTGGATACTTCTGTGGCGATGTCGGCCGGCACCCACAGTGTTGTGGTCCAGGCATGGGATTCAACGGGAGCGGTATTCAAGACTCCCATGACTCTTATCATAGGCGGTTCTGCTCCGCCTCCCACGGGAGGCGGACTGCCTGCTCCTCCAGCGGGCGCGGTGGTTAAAGGCAAGATTGAACAGATGGCTGGCTGGGAAAGCTGCACGGTTTGTGCCGGCGCAAATGCCAATGGGCCTGTGGCCTCGTATTCGATGTTCGCCGGCCAGGCGTCGCCTTCTCTCGACGGCAGTTCCGCGAAGTTCAGCATCAGCGGAAGCATCCCTTACTCTGATGTTCTCTGGTGGAAGCAGCTTGGCGCGGCTGATAGCGCTACCAACCTCAAGTATGACGTGGATTTCTACGTCACGAATCCCAGCGTGATTCAGGCACTGGAGTTCGACAACAACCAATCCAATGGCTCCCATAAATTCATCTATGGGACGCAGTGCAACATCCAGGGAGCAGGACATTGGGACGTCTGGGGGAATGCAGCCGGAAACTGGATTTCGACAGGGATTGCCTGTTCCGCTCCGACGGCGTTTCAATGGCACCACCTGACCTGGGAATTCCAGCGGACGGCCACCAACGTCATTTTTGTTGGGTTAACTTATGATGGCGTTACCCACTACGTTAACCGGAGCTATCCGGCCCTTGGTTCCAGCGTCCATGAGATGAATGTGGCCTTCCAAATGGATGGCGACTTTGCCATGCACGCCTATTCCGCCTGGTTAGACAGAGTGACCCTGACCTACTGGTAAGTACTAAGAACGCGGTTGCATCGTTTTTTGCGGCAGCGTCCGATGAATTGCGCTTATATTAGCGCGATATTGAAAAAAGCGAAGGAGCGGCCCGCAGGCCGCTCTTTTGTGTCTTGGGACTAAGCAAGGGCCGTAATCACCTAGTAGTCCGCGATTTTTACTTTCTGCCGGGCATGGTCGAAAACGCTTGTAGCAGAGTAGATGCGTCTATACTCTCCAACTTCGTCGCGGCAAAATCGCGGCCGAATAAAAAAACAATCCCCTGGAGTAAAAGTAGTGATGTTGAAAAACACGACTAAACCCTTGTTCGTTCTCGTGATCTCCTTATTCGCGCTATCCGCCGCCTCTCTTCGTCTAACCGCCCAAACCGTAAAGTCCCAGATCCAGAGAATGAGTGGCTGGGAAAGTTGTGTGACCTGCGCCGGCATTAACGCCGCTGGTCCGGCAGCCTTCATCAGCACCGCCGCTGGGATCAGCGGCCCCTCCATGAGCGGCAGTTCCAGAGTTTTTTACATTGCCAGCAGCAAGCCCTATGCTGACGCATTGTGGTGGAAGCAACTGGGCGCGGCCAACTGGGCCACCAACCTCCGCTATGACGTGGATTTCTACCTGCAAGCGCCGCAGAACGCCCAGGCGCTGGAATTTGACAATAACCAGGCCAATGGAAAAATGCGCTGGATCTTCGGCACGGAATGCAACATCGTGGCTGGACACTGGGATGTATGGGGCAATGCTGCCGGCAACTGGATAAATACCGGAATCCCCTGCGGCATGCCCGCAGCCTACAAATGGCACCATCTGACCTGGGAATTCAAACGCAACGGCAACTACGTGACTTACATCGCCATAACGCTGGACGGGGTGAAACATTACGTGAACCGCAGCTATCCGGCCAGACAATCTGGCGTGAACGAGTTGAATGTGGCGTTCCAAATGGATATGCGAATCAATCATGTGGCCTTCAACACCTGGCTTGACAACGTAAAACTCACATATTGGTAAGGCAAGGTTGTTCCTGTCGGCTCCGCTCCCTGGGTTTTTGCTCAGGGAGCTTTTTTATGGATAAAAAGAAGTCGAATATGAAATAAATTCCCCTTTTATTCGCCATATGGTATAAAAATATATGTGGCACCTGAAGGCAGGGGAGCAATCGGCGGCAATAAAGATTAAGGCCGAGTCTCTTTTTCATATGACTTGGCCGCTATGGAGAGAATGAATGGCTGATGAACGGCAGGAAAAAGCCAGGGCGATTGATCTTGCGCTCTCGCAAATTGAAAAGCAGTTTGGCAAGGGTTCCATCATGCGGCTGGGGAACAAAGAAGCAATTGTTCCCATTGCGGTGATTTCCACCGGGTCGATCTCGTTTGACGCCGCGCTCGGCGTGGGCGGCTTCCCTCGCGGGCGCGTGGTAGAGATATTTGGGCCGGAATCCAGCGGCAAAACCACCGTGGCCCTGCAGGTGGTGGCTGAGGCGCAAAAGGCCGGCGGCATGGCGGCCTTTGTTGACGCTGAACACGCCCTTGACCCTCTCTACGCCAAGAAACTGGGCGTGGACGTGGACAATCTGCTTGTATCCCAGCCGGATTATGGCGAGCAGGCGCTGGAGATTGCAGAAGCCCTGGTACGTTCCAACGCGATCGATGTACTGGTAGTGGATTCCGTGGCAGCGCTGGTTCCCAAAGCAGAACTGGAAGGCGAAATGGGTGACAGCCATATGGGCCTGCAGGCGCGGTTGATGTCCCAGGCGCTGCGCAAGCTCACCGGTATTGTCTCCAAGTCGCGCACCTGCCTGATCTTTATCAACCAGATCAGGGAAAAGATCGGCGTGATGTTCGGCAATCCCGAGACCACCACCGGCGGAAGGGCGCTCAAGTTTTATTCCTCGGTGCGTGTCGATATCCGGCGCATTGGCGCGATCAAAGATGGTGATGCCGTTGTCGGCAACCGGACGAAGGTCAAAGTGGTGAAGAACAAGACCGCGGCGCCTTTCCGCGAAGCTGAATTCGACATTATGTATGGCGAAGGCATCTCTCGCGAAGGCGATTTACTGGACCTTGGCGTAGCGAAAGAGATTGTGGAAAAATCCGGCGCATGGTTCAGCTACAAAGGCGAGCGCATTGGCCAGGGACGGGAAAACGTGAAGACCTTCCTGCGCGAAAACAAAGACATGACCGCCAAGCTTGAGGCCGAACTGCGACATGCCCTGGGATTGAAAGTGCTGGTGGCGGAGCCTCCAGCGCCGTCGGTGGAGCAGAAACAAGCCGCGGCGGCCCATGCAAAGATGCCGGCGGGGAAACGATAGCTTTAACTTTGTTGGGAGAGGAAGGTTGAGGCGGCTATGACAAGGTCAGCTATGGTCTTTCAGCTAATGATCTTTACGATCTTTCGGCTAACGATCTTTCGGCTATGATCTAGTGGTGAAGAAGCTTTTTGCCCGCATGCTGCTGATTATTGCCGCTCTTTACGTGGGATTCGCGCTGTTTGCCTATTTTCTGTCAGACAGCATGATCTTTCTGCCGCACCCAGCTTCTTACAAGGATTCACCGGAAGTCATCAAGATCACAACAGGCAGCGGAAAGAAGATTTCCGCTGTCTACCTTCCCAATGCCGCCGCCAAATTCACATTTCTGGTGAGCCATGGCAACGCAGAAGACCTGGGCGATGACCGCTACTGGCTGGAGGATTTGCGCCGCGCGGGGTTCAATGTTTTTGCCTATGACTATGAAGGCTATGGCACGAGCGAAGGCAAACCGAGCGAGGCTGCTGTCTATGAGGACGAGGCTGCTGCTTATGAGTATCTGGCAGTCAATCTGAATACGCCGCCAGACCGCATCATTATTTTTGGACGTTCCGTAGGCACAGGGCCAGCGGCATATATTGCGGCAAAACGGCCTTCAGCGGGGTTGATCCTGCAAAGCCCGTTCGTCTCGGCTTTTCGCGTGTTGACCCGAATCCCGCTGTTGCCCTTTGATAAATTTCCCAACTACAAATACATCCGCCATGTTCACAGTCCGGTCCTGATCATGCACAGCCACGCGGATTCAGTGATTGCCTTCTGGCACGGGCAGAGGATGTTTGACCTGGCCAATGAGCCGAAGCAGGTGTTCTGGGCGCAGACACCCGATCACAATGAAATGGACATGGCGCCGGGTTATATTGGCGCGCTGCAGTCATTTGCCGCAACGCTCGAAAAAAACAAACCTGTAAACCTGCCAGGTGTGCCCTCTCCGAGAGTGCCGTAAGAAGGTATCGTCTGTTTTGGTGGTGGATGCCAGCAATTTTGAGAGCTGCGGCAATGCTTATCCAGACAGCTTTTCGTCGCGAGAACAAGCGGCCAAGTTGATATATAAGGATAGACGGAGGCTGCAATTGACTCGTTTCCCCAAAATCTCACCCGCCATCAAAAAACGTGCGGCGCAGATCAAAGTACTCTTAATGGACGTGGACGGCACCATGACTGACGGCAGCGTAACTTTGCTTTCGCAAGCGGATGGCAGCGCGCTGGAGATTAAGACCTTTGATGCACATGACGGGCAGGGCCTAACGCTGGCACACACGGCCGGGCTGCGAACAGGCTGCATCACCGGCCGCGAGAGTGCAGCTCTGGCCCGCCGCGCCCGTGAGATGAGCATGGAGTTCATCTATATGAAGCAGCCGTTGAAAATTCCCGCCTATGAAGAAATTCTGCGCAAAACGAATGTTGCCGAGAAAGCCGTAGCGTACGTGGGCGATGACCTTCCCGACATTCCCTTGTTCCGCCGTGTCGGTTTGGCCATAGCTGTGGGCGATGCAGTTCCTGAAGCGAAGAAAGCCGCGCACTACACGACGAAAGCGGTGGCAGGCCGTGGCGCTATCCGTGAAGCCGTGGAACTTATCCTAAAATCCCAGGGCATCTGGGAAGAAATGATTGAAAAGGCAAGAGCCTGAATTGCGCTTGAAGAGTAATGAGGACGAGGCTGGTCCAGTCCCCCGGCCCCCGTATGAAACAGGAGTCTCCATAGAACCACAACCTTTGCTCGCCGAGCCCAATGCAATTGAAGCATCCAGCTAGTGCATGGTTGCGGGATGGCACGTTGATCCCACACCCGGAGGTGCTGGAATTCCCGTTGGCGGCGTGGCCCAGGGCTTGCCAGTGAAATCAAAGAAGTCGAGCAGGTCAGGCTGCGCGGCGTCACGGTTGGTAAGCGCCGGCAGGCCGAACCGCTCTTCCACAAAATGGATTACGGCGGTGTGATCCATGGCTGTGTGGCCCACGTAGTGCCTGCGCGCAAAAGGTGAAACGATGAAGTTCGGCACACGGAAGCCTACCTGCGCTCCAAAGCCTGAGTGGCCGGCTGAGGCCGAATCTTCCGGATGTGCCCCAGGACTTGTCGGACGCAGATCGCAATGGTTGTTATACACGCCTGCCGTGGTGGGCTGGCAAGGCAGAAACGCGTCAGGATTAACAGCGATTGGCGTCACGTCACCTTCCAGAGCGGCCAGGGCCGCGCTGGTGTTTTGGTTGGTGTGTCCTGGGACTGGCGGCACATGATCGTAAGGGCCGCCGCCTTCATCAAAGGAGAAGAACAAGACTGAGTCTGGCCAGGACGGGCTGGCCATCAGCGAGTTAATCACATTTGAGATTTGGGCCTGTCCGGCAAGAATTGACTGGCCGGAGCCTGGGTGCTCATCGCCGTTGCCGAAATTGGCTTCAACATAAGAGAAGGCCGGCAGGGTATTGTTCTGTACGTCAGTAAAGTATTGGCTGAGCGGAGCTATGTGGCTTGCGTCCACCGTGATGGTTCCATTGGCGTTTTTAAAGATGTATTTGCCACTGTAGCCGAAGTAGGTAAAGGTAGTTGAAGGACTGCCGTTGGGATTTGTGGCCGAGTAATATAGTTTCCACGAGATATGGTTTTCGTCGAGCAATTGGAAAATTGTCTTTGACGTAAGCTGCGGCGCATGATCGTCATTGCCGGGATCAAAAACATATCCCTCCGTGGTGCCGCCGGACATGGTTGCCAGCCGGTTTGGAATTGTTTTGCTGGCCACGGGCGAGAACCAGCGGTCAGAGAGAGCGAACTGAGAAGCCATAAAGTAGTAGTAATTCAGCTCAGGCGCGCCGGTTGTGCTGGTGTCCTGATAGTAGGCCATGGCGCGTTCGCCAATCGTGTCAGTAAAGACGCCGCTGCCGCTGCCGGATTTGGCATCGCCCTCCGCCGTGTGGACAAAGCCATCCATCAGAATGGACCGGGTGGTGGTGAAATCAAAACGGTTCACGTCGCCAAAGCTTTCCAGCCAGGCTGAACTCATGTCATCAAGGCAACTGCTGGTGGTATGGAAGAGCGGGAAGAAAGTGCCTTCGTCATTCTTGTTGGAAATTGTGGCCAGCTTGTCATCAATGCCGTCAACGTCATATTGGCGCTGATCGTCCCCGATGTTCCAGCCCCGCGCCGAGCGATACGGGTTGAGCATCCCGAAATAGCTGTCAAAGCTGCGGTTTTCCTGCAGCACAAAGATCACATGGTTCACGGCGGTAACTCCGTTGGGCGGAACAGGAGTGGGTGTAGGCGTGGGGCTCGGCGTAGGACTTGGAGTTGGGGTAGGCGTGGGAGTTGGGCTTGGCGTAGGGGTTGGTGTTGGAGCGGCGGCAACGGAAATGTTCTCTGACGAGGAAAAGAAGAAGCCGGTGGAATCCCAGGCACGAATTATGATGGCATGATTGCCGGCCGGCAGAGACAGAACGGCGCTCAGTGACGGGCCTGAGCTCTGGGCCTTTTTTACGGTATCGATATACATAATCATTGCGGTGACTGGGTGAGCGGTGTCTCGCGCCGCGGCTGAAAAGGTCACCGGCGAACTCACTGTGGCGCCGCTGGCCGGAGCGCAGATATTTACCGTTTTGTCCGTGGTGGCGGTACAGGCTTGCGCCGATGCGCTTTTTACGAATGCAATGGAAGAGAAGAGGCACAAAGCTGCAACCGAAACTGAACGAAGTGTTTTCACCTGGCCCACCGTTTGAAACAAAGTTTGCAGGAAATTGTGGGGCCGGAAACAATGTTCAAGAGAATCGAACTGCTGTTGCGTAAATGGCTCCACAACTCTTTCTTAAAACATAGGAGAGCAGCCGCTGGAACGGGGTTGTCCAGCTAAGCTGCTTTCATTCGAATAGAAATCCGGTTGCCTGATGTTTTTCCGAAAATCACTCTGCATGGGTGTTTTTGGCCTAGTTTTGGGCTATTCTGTTCAGCAAACCTGCTATAGTTTGGTCGTTTACCGGAGTTGAACGCATGCAATTTACCCGCATTCCTGTAGTTGGCTCCATTGCTCTTGCTTTGCTGGCGGCCGCGGTCGGTTACGCACAGGATTCACAAGCCGGCGAGCAGCAGAAAGGCCAGCAGAAAAAAGAAACTGTCTATCAGTCGCAAACCGTGCTCCGCGCCACTACCCGGCTGGTGGTGCTGGACGTGGTTGCACTGGATGAAAAGGGGCAGCCGATCCTGGGCCTGAAGGCCGACGATTTCACGGTAATGGAAGACGGGAAACCACAGAAGATCAGCGATTTCAGCTATCACCATCCTTCTTCCAGCCGCGCTCCTGCCCGGGCTTTGGCGCCGAATGTCATCAGCAATGCTCCGGAGTTCTCCGCCAATAGCTGCCTGAACGTGATTCTGCTGGA
>DATBCN010000395.1:0-7971 GCA_036270475.1 Candidatus Angelobacter sp.
TTTATGAATCGTTTACGAATCATGTTAATTGGCGCGGCACTTATTACTGGTGGTTCGGCTTTGGCCTCAGCGCAGACGGTGCAACTGGATGTGGCCTACCATGATCGCGACCGGGACCGCGACCGTGATCGAGATCGAGACAGGGACCGAGATCGAGGCCGTGGATACTATCGCGACAATGACCGCGATGACCGCCGGTACTACGATCACGACCATGACCGCAGGTTTGATCGCAGGTTTGATAATGACGGCCGCCATGATCGCGACGACCGCCGTTGGGATGGGCATCGCTGGCTCCGCTGGGATGGAAGCGGCTGGCGTTACTAAAAATTGATGTTCGCTCTGAGCGAGAGCAAGAAAGGCGGAACGTGCAATTAGGCGCTCC
Source organism: Candidatus Angelobacter sp. (assembly GCA_036270475.1). Taxonomy (GTDB): domain Bacteria; phylum Acidobacteriota; class Terriglobia; order Terriglobales; family Acidobacteriaceae; genus Angelobacter. The sequence continues at coordinate 386 of DATBCN010000395.1, forward strand.
GCCTCTTTGTTTCCGGTGGCGACCGGGCGGCAGGGAAGCATAAGCGCCAGAGAGACGGCGGCCAGGTCGTTGGCAAGTCCCATCCGGCGCAAAGCAAAAAGCAAGGGCGGCATTCTCTGCCGCCCTTTGAGCGTAACTTGTTGTGAACCTTCCCGGAAAAACAGCTTACTGGTGGCGGATGTCTCCTGCGGCAACCAGGCCGCCATCGAGTTCAACGAATAGCGCGCGGTTGCCATTCACCATGTAGACGGCAAGGTTTTGTGTTCCCAGCGGAGTCTGCAGGGCAAGAGTTGTGCGTCCGCTGGCGGCAGCAGTAAAGTTCCCGGAGAGAGGCTGGCCAAAAGTGATGCCGCCGGTGTTATTCAAGTCAATAATGCCGGTGACTTTGCTTGCGCCGTCCGCCGTGAATTGCGCAACGGAGTCTATTTCTCCGCTGGTGGTAACCCCGGTGAAGTTCAAGCCATAGGTTCCTGAGAGAGTTGCATTGCCGAAAGTGCCGCTCTGCTGCAGGGCTGTGCCAGTCGTCAGAAATCCCACGTCTGTTTCCAGGGCCAGCACGCCACCAGAAGAAGGATAGATAACAAAGGTAAAAGTTCCCGCAGTGGTGGTAATGGTCAAGGTGCCGCGTCCAGTGGCGGCCATGGTGTAGCTGCCCGTTAATCCAACATTGGTGGTGATAGTACCCGCATTGTTGAAGTCTTCAGTCCCGCTGGTGACGGTGCCGGTGCCGTTTGAGGTGAACACGCCGCCGGCTGCAAATGGACCGCCGGAGAGAAGGCTTGCGCCGGCAATGGTGAACGCGAATGGTCCGGAGACGGAAGCATTGGAGAATGGTCCGGTCTGGCGGAACGCCTCGCCGCCGAGCGCAATCGACGCGTCAGTTTCTACAATCTTCAAGTGGCTGGCGTCCACCACGTAGTAGGCAAAGCTAAGAGCGCCACGGACAGTGTTGAACGTGGCTGTACCCCGCCCGGATGCAGCCACGGGAATGGACCCGGTAAGGGGATCATTGACCACGATTCCGCCATTGTCATTGGAGTCATCCACGCCGCTGGTAATGTTCCCCGTGGCGTCAGCGGTAAAGTTTCCGGCCACGGCCAACGGGTTGTTGACGGTGTCAATGCCGGTCAGGCTGAAGGCGAAAGAGCCGGCCAATGCAGCGTTGGAAAAAGCGGAGGTGGTTTGCTGATCGATGGTGCCGCTGCCGGCGGCGCGGTTGTCAAAGCGTGTGACCAATGCATGACCGCTGGCCACAATCACAAAATCAATCGTAGTGTTTCCCACGGTGGAGTTTAACGTGGCGGAACCGCGGCCATCGGCACGAACGGTGTAGGTGCCGCTGATGGCGGCATTGGTGAATATGCCCGCTCCACTGTTGATGTCCTGCGTGCCTGAGGTGATATGGCCGCTGCCATCAGCTTGAAAGCTGCCGGCCACGGCGAGAAATCCGTTGCCGTCAGAGCCGGTGTAGGAGAACGCAAACGGACCGCTGAAGTTTGCGTTGGTAAATCCGCCTTGCGGCGGCGGGAAGCTGAGATGATTGCCTCCCCCGCAACCCGCGATAACAACAAGAGTAATGATGGTGGCAAAGAACAGAAGTAAACGCTTTTGTGATGGCATGGTCCTATCCTCGCGCTCAAAATCGAAAAATAAATAATGACAAGCCGAAAAATCAGCAGCCAAACGGGCCAGCAGCGGCTAGTCCTGGCGATTTTCAGATAGCAAAATGGCTGTACAACCAAGGTGTAACACTAAAACAGCCAGGTTGTTGCACGATGTTTCCAGGGCGCGTTACTTACCTTGGTATCAGCCCGTTCTGAGCCTGTTTTTGGGGATGCCGACTGTGTGATGCTTAAGCCAGCGCGCCGGGCCACCGTGGAGAGGGTAAAGTTTTGTTAAACGGCTGCGGCATTTATAATGAAGGATAGTAATCCATAATTCCCTGGAGCCTTCCATCCATGATTAAGTTTCTGCAAAGCGGCAATAAAGCCGCAAAATACATTCTCGCCGGTTTTCTTTTGATTCTTGCCGCGAGCATGGTGCTCTATCTCATCCCCGGTTTCATGAATGATGCCTCTGCTGGTGAGACCGGCGTGGTGGCGACTGTCGCCGGACGCGAAATCCATCGCGAAGAGGTCACGCAGATGGTCCAGGCACAGGCGCGAGGGAACCAGATCCCGGATTTTTACATGCCTATCCTGCGGCAACAAGCGATCAAGCAACTGATCCAACGGGCCGAGGTTTTTTATGAGAGCGAACGCATGGGCCTGAAGGTTTCAGACCAGGAGTTTCGCGACGAGTTGCAGTATGGCCCTTACAAGCAGGCGTTTTATCCCGGCGGAAAATGGATTGGGGTGGAGAAATACAAACAGTTGCTGGTCCAGAACGGGATGACGGTAGAAAACTTTGAGCGCGATGTAAAGCTCGATCTGCTGCAGCGGAAGTTGTTTGTCGTGATTGGCGCCAACGCTGACGTGGCGGCCTCCGCGGTGGAAAGGGCCTACAAAGACCAGAACACCAAGGTAAAGTTCCAGTATGCCGTTCTCAAGCTTGAAGATTTCACCAAAACGATCAAGCCAACGGACACGGAGTTGAAGGCGTATTTTGACGTAAATCTTGCCCGCTATGCCAACTCCATCCCGGAGAAACGGCAGATCAAGTATTTTGTGGTGAATGATAAGAGCATCGCGGATAAAGTTACCGTTGACCCGGCGGAGATAGAGCGCGCCTACAATGCGAACCAGAACTCTTTCCGTGTACAGGAGCGGGTGAAAGTCCGCCACATCCTGATAGAAACACCCAAGCCGGCCCCGGACGCCAAGGCAGACCCCAAGGCCGTGGATGACGCGCGCGCCAAAGCCCAGGATGTTTTAAAGCAGATAAAAGCAACCGGTGACTGGACTGGCCTGGCCAAGAAATATTCCGGCGATCCCGGCAGCAAGGACAAAGGCGGCGAACTGGGTTGGATTGGGAGAGGCCAGACCGTAGCGGAGTTTGACAAGGTCGCTTTTGCCCAGAGCAAGGGCCAGATCAGCGATCCGGTGCAGTCATCATTCGGTTTTCACATCATCCAGACGGAAGAAAAAGAAGACGCCCATTTGAAGCCGCTGACGGAAGTGAAAGCTGAAATCGAAAAAGGCATTCAAGACGACAAGGTCAGGGCGCAGGTGAATAAAACCGCCACCGACGCGGAAGCCATGGCCCGGAAACAGGGTCTGGAGAAAGCCGCGAGCCAGTATGGCGCACAGGTTGTGCAGAGCAATATGTTTGGCCGGAGTGATGCGCTGCCGGGAATCGGCCCGCAACCGGCGCTGATGGAGGCGGTGTTCAGCACCGCCGACAAGTCGGGCCCACAGTCCGCCCGGACGCAGCAAAGCACGGTTGTGTTTGAGGTCACAAAAGTAGAAGCGGCGCGGACGCCTTCCTTTGAGGAGAGCAAAGACCGGGTAGCCAATGAATTCAAAAACCAGCGGGCCAATGACATGCTTCGCCGCAAGGCGCAGGAGATGGCTGACCGTGCCCGCACCGAACACGATCTGAGCAAAGCGGCCAAAGAAGCCGGCGCAACGTTCAAGACCAGTGACGTGGTGGCCCGGACGCAGCAGGTCCCGGACATCGGCAATCTGGCAGGTCCGGCGAGCATAGCATTCAGCATGAAGGCCGGCGAGATCAGCAACCCCATCAGCGTTGGGGGAGGCCAGGCAGTGCTGCAGATGGTGGAGCGGCAGGAGCCTTCCGCCGCCGATCCCGCGTTTTTGCAGCAACGCGATCAGCTCAGGGAAAGGCTGGCCTCAGAGAAGCGCCAGGAAGTGATTAGCCTGTTCCTGAATGATCTGGGCGCGCGGATGGAAAAAGAAGGCAAGGTAAAAATCAATAAGGCTGAGATGGACAGCCTGGCAAAATCCCGCAGTTGAAGTCTGCATCATAAAGAACTATGTTGTCCCAGCGATCGGCCGGAATATTGCTGCATCCCACGTCGCTGCCTTCGCTGGGCGGCATCGGAGACCTTGGGCGGGAAGCGTACGCGTTCACCGATTTTCTCGCGGCTTCCGGTCTGGGACTGTGGCAGGTGCTTCCGTTGTCGCCTCCCGGTCTGGGAAACTCTCCCTACTCGGCCATTTCCGCTTTTGCCGGAAACCCGCTGCTGATCAGCCTGGAAAGGCTGGTGGAGCGTGGCTGGCTGGCAAAAGAAAAACTTGGCAGGCAGCCCCCACCGCGCGACACGGTTGATTTTGACGAAGTCAAGGCATACAAAATGCCGCTGCTGCAGCAGGCCGCGCAAAATTTTCTTGACAGCGGCAATGGCGACCTGGCCCGCTTTATGGCGTTCAAACGCGACCATGCCTGGTGGCTGGAAGACTTTGTGCTCTTTGACGTGATGCGGCAGGTCCACAACGGAGCAACATGGAGCTCCTGGCCAAAAGAGCTGGCGCGGCGGGAAGCCGAGGGCCTGCATAAATTTGGCGTGGACCACCAGCGTGAACTTGAAGTGGAGCGAGTCATCCAGTTCGCTTTTTTTGAGCAGTGGCAATCACTGCGGCAGTACTGCCGGCAGCGCAAGATAAGGATTGTGGGCGATGTTGCCATCTTTGTGAACTATGACTGCGCCGATGTATGGCGCAACCCCGATCTTTTTTTTCTTAACGATGATCTGCAGCCCACGGTGGTAGCGGGCGTGCCGCCGGATGCATTCAGCGAAACCGGGCAGCGCTGGGGCAATCCACTCTACCGCTGGGACGTATGCAAGGCGCGCGGTTATGACTGGTGGATACAGCGCATGAAGCACACGCTGCAGATGTGCGACATTGTACGGCTGGACCACTTCCGCGGCTTTGAGAGCTTCTGGGAGATTCCAGCGGATGAGCCCACTGCAGTCCACGGCAGGTGGGTGCCGGGACCATGCGATGACCTGTTCCAGGCGCTCAACGCCAGCCTGGGCGACCTGCCCTTTATCGCGGAAGATCTTGGGGTGATCACCGCGGAAGTGAACGGGCTGCGCGAACGGCTGGGTATGCCGGGCATGAAGATCCTGCAATTTGGCTTTGGCGATGTGGGAGCGCACATTTACCTGCCGCAAAATTTTGAGCCCAACTGCGTGGTCTATACCGGAACGCATGACAACGACACAACGCTGGGGTGGTGGGAGTCTTCCGCCGGGGCGGAAGAGAGAAGCTACGCGGCAACCTATTTTGGGGTTGCTCGCGATGGCATCCATTGGGCCTTCATCCGGGCGGCGTTTGCATCCGTCGCGCGGCTGGCGATTGTGCCCATGCAGGACTTTTTGGGCTTAGGCAGTGAGGCGCGGATGAATACTCCGTCACTTTCCAATGGCAACTGGGGCTGGCGCTTTGCGCCGAATGCGCTCACGAACAAACTGGCGGAAAAGATTGCCGCCCTCACTTCAGTCTGTGACCGCACCCAGAAAGAGCTACGCATTGACCAGCAGGGCCACGGGGAAGTGCGCGAAGACTTCGCTGCATAAGAGTGTCCGTTGCGCGCTGACCCTGACTTTTTCTCCGGTAAACACGTTTTCCAAAAACTCCGCGGTGTGCTGCGGCACGGGCAGCTCGGTGTTCTCCCACAGGCCAGCGAGCGGTGGACGAATGGCCCCGCCGGCCAGAGTATGGCTAAGGCGCGGCACGGCCACAATCACAACCTGCTTTTTGTGTTCGCGCGCTAATGCCACCACATGCTGCTGTTTCTGGCCGGTGGCGTGGAGCGGCAGGTAACGGCCCAGATGAAACAACTCACGCCGGTCACGGCGCAAACGGAGCGCCTGCATCGAGGTCCACAGTTTAACGCGCCCATCCTGAAAGTGCTCGAGCACCTCGGCGCACAATTCCAGCAGGTTGCCGCTTTCAGCTTTACGGTCCAGCTCACTCAGCAGCCGCTGGCGCAATTCATAATCCACCGGACGGCGATTATCGGGATCAACCAGGCTGAAGTCCCATAGCTCGGTGCCCTGGTAAATATCAGGATTGCCGGGCGAGGCGACCATCAGCAGGCGCTGCGCCAGAGAATTGATGGCGCCAAAGAATGAGACAGCCGGCACAAATGCCTGCAGTTGGTCCAGAAAAGCATTGGGGCGATCGGCGGCCGGGGGCTGCAGAATTTTTTCAATGAATTGCCGCAGGGCCTCCACGTAAGCCGGATCATCACTGATCCAGCTCAGATTTATCTTGGCCTCATGGACGGCCTTGGTCATGTATTGCTGGATCCTCTCAATGTACCGCGCCCGCGCAGATTCAGCGTCCATGTCGAATGGCCACGAGCCGACGAGCGTCTGATAGAGGAAGTATTCTTCGTTGGCGTCGGGCACCTTGCGTCCGTCGGCGAGCATGCGCTTGCGCGCGCGGTTGGCCTTGCGCCATTTGAGCGTCTGCGCGGCCCAGCTCTTGGGCATTTCCGAGAGCACGTCCAGCCGGGCGCGCACATCCTCACTGCGCTTGGTGTCATGCGTGGAGGTGGCCAGCATGGAATAAGGCCAATGCTCCGCGCGCTTCAGGTTGGCGGAATGAAATTCGTCCACGGTGACGCCGAACTGGCGCGGCGAGCCACCCACTTCATTCACGGCCAGGAAGCGGTTATAGACGTAACAGGCCGTATCTTCCATGCCCTTGGCCATCACTGGCCCGGTAAGCTGCTGGAATTTCAGGGTGAAATAAAGCTTGCTGCGGTAGAGATCGGAATGGTCTTCTGACTCCTTGGGCCTGAGCAGCAGAATGTCACGCAGAAAATCAAAACTGGCCGGCGCTTTATCTGGATTGCGGCGTTTGGCCTTGGCAATGGCTTCAGTAATGTGGGCGCGGTCGCGTTCGGTCATCTCTCCGCGTTCATCAATATAAGTGCGGTATACGGGAAAGCACGCGATGGTCTCACGGATGACGTCCCGCAGCGCCTTGCGGGTGAAATCCCGCGCATAACGGTCAGTCACGGAGATGGCGTCCAGCATGTGGGCCAGAACGTTGACTTCACTGGCAAGCGAGGCGTGCATGATCAGTTTCTTGCTGTTGTAAATCACAGTATCCACATCAGGGGCCGCGCCGGTAAAGCGATGATAAAAATTGGTGAAGCTGCGCTCATTGCGGCGATCAATAAATACGCCATTCACCAGCGCTGTAAAGTCATAGCCGGATGTGCCATCCACCGGCCACTCGCGGGGAAGGTCTTCTCCGGGGCCCAGGATTTTTTCCACTACTGTATAAAGCAGTGCGCGGCGGTTCATCCAGTCATGCTGGCCAAAGGCCTGTTGCATGTCCAGCTCAATTCCATTTTCCGCCAGCGGAGCGCGTGGCGTTGCGCCACTACACTGGCTGGCGGCATAGAGCATTTGCAGTCGCACCATATATTGGCGCGGATTCAGCAGACCGTCAGAGTGGTCAATGCGCAGCCCTTGTACCATGTCATCGGCCAGCAGATGCCGCAAAAGCTGGTGCGTGGCGGCGAAGACGCGCGGATTTTCCATGCTGAGGCCAATGAGATCATTTACGTCAAAAAAACGGCGGTAATTAATTTCTTCACCGGAGACGCGCCAGTTGGCCAGCCGGTAGACCTGCGCTTCCAGGATGCGATGAATCCAGTCAAAG
>DATBCN010000396.1:0-2705 GCA_036270475.1 Candidatus Angelobacter sp.
CAGCACGCCCTTACCGCGGTTACCGAGCACGGCGAGCGCCATATTGCGTGCGCTGGAGATGACGCTGGGCAGCATGTTAAAGAAAGACATTGAATTGGCGGCCAAAGTGAATCTCCAGGTGGCTACGGGAAGAGACAAGCATTTGCAATCCAAATCTCCTCACCGGCAGGTAATCATCCATCGTTATAGTTCAAACGAAGCACAAGACGTAGGATGGCTCAGTTTTGGCCTTGATGGCTTGAAGCAGCTTATCGATCTTGGATTCAGAGACGCCGTTGCGCACAACTGCAAGGAAAGTGAATGCGTGCTTCCCACGCAGAACTCTGATGGCCTTCTCTAAACACTGTAATTCGAGGTCGACAGAATTTCACAGGGCTGTTGTTCTATTTTAAAACTTATCCATGATTCAGTGCTGTCTATTCATAATGCAACGCCACTATGGGATCAACTTTGGCGGCGCGGCGCGCGGGGATGTAACTGGCAAAAACGCCTACGGCGGCCAGCACCAGAGCCATCACAAGAAATGCCAGCGGCGAGTTAGTGTCCACGTTATAGAGAAAAGAAACGATCAGCCGGGCCAGCAGAAATGCGGTCACCAGGCCGCCCACCAGTCCTATCCCCATAATCAAGGCGCTTTTTTTCAAGACCATCAGCAGCACGTCGCGCGGCTGCGCGCCCAGCGCCATGCGGATTCCAAACTCCCGGATGCGCTGCCCCACTGAATAGCCTACGACTCCGTAAATGCCCACGGCACACAGGGCCATGGCTATCATGGCAAAAACCGTCAACAGGCTGGCGCCAAAACTCGACGCCCACAGCGACTGCGAAATGACCTCGCCAATCGGCCACACATTCGTGATGGGCAGGTTGCGGTCCATGGACTGTACTTGCTGCCTCACCGCGCTTAGGACGGCCCTGGGATCTCCTTGTGTCCTGAAGAAGATCGTCATCGCGGAATTAGGATTTTGCGCCAGCGGAACATACATATAGGGCCGGCCTTCTTCCCCCAGGGTGTTGTATTTGGAATCACGGACAACGCCTACAACCTGCGTGAAATCGGTATCGCGGAAAAACTTGAAGCGTTTGCCGATGGGGTCTTCATTCGGCCAGATCTGGCGGGCCGCGGTTTCATTTATCACAGCGACGTGAGGGTTCTCTTCACGCGCGGCACTATCAAAGATTTGCCCGCGCACCAGTGGAATGCCCATGGTTTTAAGATATTCGGGCGAAACCACCGAGATTTGCGTCACCGATCCGCTCTGCCCGTTGGTTGAATCCTGGCCTTCACGAAACAGGGTCCGGCCAAAGCCCCCGAAGAAAAGTGGCACGGTGTTGGAGAGCGCAGCGCTGCGCACACCCGGAGAATTCTGGGCCGCTTCCAGCGCCCGCCGCTCAAACTCGCGCGCACGCGGCGCGTCATAGTTCAGCGCACCCACATCGAATGAGAGCATGGCCAGATTGTGGGTATCAAAGCCGGGGTCCATCTGCTGCGCGTTGCGCAGGCTGATGAGAAACAGTCCGGCGCCCACCAGGGCAATCAGGCAAACGGCAACCTGCAGTGAGATCAAGACGTCACGCAATCCAAAGCGGCGTCCTTTTCTCAGATCGCCGCCGGCACGCTCTTTCAACTCACTTACCAGATCGGGCCGCGAGGCCTGCAATGCCGGCGCAAGACCAAAAACCAGTCCCGTCCCAATGGCGACAATAAATGTAAACACCATCACATGCCAGTCCAGCGAGAGGTCCATGCCGTCCGCCGGCAGTTGCGGCGGCCGGAAACGCCACATCAAATCGCGGCCGGCATAGGCCAGCGCAAGCCCAAGCACTCCGCCGGCAATCGCCAGCACCATGGCCTCGGAGAGCAATTGTGTGATGATCCGGCTGCGGGAAGCGCCAATGGCCACGCGAATCGATATTTCACGCTTTCTGCCTGAGGCGCGCGCCAGCAGAAGATTGGCGATGTTGAAGCAGGCGATCACAAGCACGATGCCCACTACAGCCATCATCATGGCGCCCGCGCGCTGGAATTGTCCGCGCTGGTTGGCGCCCACGCTCGATTCCAGCAGCGGTTGCAGGGTAAAACTGCGGCCTTTGTTGGCGAGCGGAAACGCCGTTTCCAGATCAGAGGCAATCGCCTGCAACTCAGCTTGGGCTTGCTCTGTTCGCGCGCCCGGCTTGAGCCTGGCGACTGCACTAAAACCCAGGTAACGCCTCTCATTGAAAAAAGACTTGGCCAACCCATTCAGCACCTGGTCATGCATTGACATGGGAATCCACATGTCCGGTCCGCCAATCACATTGGTTCCCTGGAATCCCTTGGGGGCAACGCCAATAATGGTAAAGCCCTGGCCGTTGAGCAAGACGTTCTGGCCGATCACGCCCGGATTGGAAGCGAATATGCGCTCCCAGAAACCGTGATTCAGCACAGCCACCGGCCCGGAGCCCAGTCCCCCGTCTTCCTCCGGACGGAACGTTCGCCCCAGTTGCGCGCGCACACCCAGCACATCAAAGAAATTTCCTGACGCAAGCTGGGCAAAATACTGGTTCGGCTGCCCGTTCACCGTCATACTTACCTGGGCAAAGCCGAAGGAAAAGATGGTCATTCCGTCAAAGGATTGGGTGCGCTTTTGAATATCATCGGCATTGGGGAATGAGCTAGGGAAAAAATTATTCGTCAGGCCAAAGAATTTCCGCTGGTCGATGGT
>DATBCN010000397.1:0-4108 GCA_036270475.1 Candidatus Angelobacter sp.
CCGCTCGCACCACTTGGTTGCTGCGGACCCATTTCAGCCGTCGTGGTGGCAACTTTCACGGTCCCGGAAATCGCCACGGTATAGCCGTTGGAAAAAATCAGGCTGGCGTTGCGCAGCTCAAACTCCAATTGGTCGCGGCGGCGATTTTTCCGGATGATCCTTTCGATCTCGCCTTGCACGTATGAGCCCGGCGGGACCATCATCTGGCTGCCAACGGTCACGGGAAACGTGACCTGCAGATAAACGTCTCTTCCCGCTTTGGCCGTAAGCGGACGCAGCAACCCCAGCGGCAACTTGGTGCCGGGAGGAAGCATGAAAGATGAAGCTGGCTGCGCCGCTTGCGTGGCCCCTGCATCCGGCTGCTGGCTTGCGGCGGCATGGCCCGGGGATAGCAATGCAATCGCTAACACGAACGCCATTGCCAGGAGCTTCCGCGCGCGCCTGCTGGTGTTTTCTTGAATCGCATGAGTGCAAACTAAAAGAGTTGGCAGGACGATGGTCTTCATTGTTTTTGACCTTCATTTCTATGGGCCGGCCCGCTGGTCGTTTAGCGCCAGCCGGCCCACGTCGATTGGGAAGGATCAGCTACTCTCGACGCAGTTCCATTTAAGCCTGCAGAGAGTCCAAACGGAGGTATGGATTAATGAAGATTTGTCGCGGCTGCGAAAAGAAGGATGTAGTGATGGTGAGGGATGCCAGCTTTGCGTCAAGTTCGGGAGTAAGATGGGCTTCCATGGCTTCAAGCGTTTAGACCACACAGAGCCATGTCAACTTTTTACGTTCCATTCCTTCCCTGGCGATAACGCCATACCCTCGCACGCCCAACCCACACCCTACCCATGGAAACCATTGACAAAACGAAATCCGGAATGATATGATAACTTGTTTGTTTGCAACATCTTGAAGCGTTTAGGGAACTGGCGACCGAGAGCGTTCTGGCGCTCAACGGTTGTGAGATTGAGCCAGAATGCTTGAGCCGAATATTGCGTCAACCCCGGAGTTGAATCGTGTAAGTCCATATTTCTCGGGGTTGATGGGTGGGTGGGGTAGCACGGAGATGGGCAATCGCAACAAGATCAGAAAACTCTCCCAATCGGAGAACCACTTAAGATAGGAATATGAACGAAGTGAATCCCAGTCAGAAAGTTGATCTCGCTGAAGCCACAGTGCCGGAACCCGTGCGTCCCTCCAACTTCGTCCGTGACGCCATGATTGAAGACCTGAAGACCGGCAAGCATAATGGCCGGATCTGGACGCGCTTTCCCCCGGAGCCAAACGGCTATCTGCACATTGGACATGCCAAGGCCATCTGCCTGGATTTTGGCCTGGCCGACGAATTCGGCGGCGGCACCAATCTCCGCTTTGACGATACCAACCCGGAGAAAGAAGAGACCGAATACGTTGACTCCATTATGGCCGACGTGAAATGGCTTGGCTTTGAGTGGGAAGGTCTGTACTACGCTTCAGATTATTTCCCGCAGCTCCATGACTGGGCCGTGCAGCTCATCAAAGCGGGCAGAGCATATGTCGACGACCTGAGCGCGGACGAGATCCGCAAACATCGCGGCACGCTGACTGAGCCGGGCACAGACAGCCCGTACCGCAACCGCTCGGTGGAAGAAAACCTTGATCTGTTCGCGCGCATGAAGGCCGGAGAGTTCCCGGATGGCTCGCGCTGTCTCCGGGCCAAAATTGACATGGCTTCGCCAAACTTGAATATGCGTGATCCGGTGATGTACCGCATTCTCCACGTGGAACATCATCGTACCGGCGGCAAGTGGTGCATTTACCCGCTTTATGATTACGCGCACGGGCAGTCGGATTCGCTGGAAAAAATCACCCACTCCATGTGTACGCTGGAATTTGAGTCCCACCGTCCGCTCTATAACTGGTTCATCCAGGAGCTGGGCATCTTTCCTTCGCAGCAGATGGAGTTTGACCGACTCAACCTGACCTATACGCTGCTGAGCAAACGCAAGCTGCTGCAGTTGGTGCAGGAGAAGCGCGTGAGCGGCTGGGACGATCCGCGCATGCCCACGCTTTCCGGCATCAGGCGGCGCGGCTATACGCCGGAAGCGGTGCGGAATTTTGTGGCCAACGTTGGCGTCACCAAGACCAACGGCACCATTGAGCTGGCCATGCTGGAACACTATGTGCGCGAAGACCTGAACCGCACCGCACAGCGCGTGATGGCGGTGCTGCGGCCGTTGAAGGTCGTCATCGACAACTACCCTGAAGGCCAGACGGAAGAAATGGACGCGGTCAACAATCCTGAGGATGAGAGCGCCGGCAAGCGCAAAGTGCCGTTCAGCCGCGAACTTTATATCGAGCGCGAAGACTTCCAGGAAGTCCCGCCCAAGGGCTATTACCGTCTCTCTCCGGGCAAAGAAGTGCGGCTGCGTTACGGATATTTCATCACGGCGCGCAGCGTGGTAAAGAACGCACAGGGCGAAGTGGTGGAGGTCCATGTCACGCATGATCCGGCCACGCATGGCGGCAGTGCGCCGGACGGGCGCAAGGTAAAGTCGACCATCCACTGGGTTTCAGCGGCGCATGCGCTTCAGGCGGAAGTCCGTCTCTATGACAACCTTTTTAATAAAGAAGACCCGAATGACGTCCCTGACGGACAGGAATTCACCGCCAACCTGAATCCAAATTCGCTGGAAGTTGTTCAGGACGCCCGGCTGGAGCCGTCACTGGCCGATGCGGTTGCGGGCACGCGCTACCAGTTTGAGCGGCTGGGATATTTCTGCGTTGATCCTGATTCCAAACCGGGAGCGCTGGTGTTGAATCGTACCGTGGCATTAAAAGATGCTTGGGCACGAAAGCAGCCAAAGTAAACGCAACAGCCACAGTAAAGGCAGCATAAAAAAAGTACGGTAAAAAGCAGCAGCAGAATAAGCGGAGCTTAGACCATTGAGAGTTCGCAATCGCATTACGGCATTGGCGCTTTGTTGGTTCGTGTCCGCGGGAGCGTTTGCCGCGCAGATCACCGGAACTGTCACCAATGGCACCACCAACAAGCCATCTTCAGGCGATGAAGTGGTCTTGCTCTCTCTGGCCAGCGGCATGGAAGAAGTTGCCCGGACAAAGACAGACAGCCAGGGCCATTACACACTGAATGTTCCCGACGAAGGCGCGCAGCATCTGGTGCGGGTGGCGCGGCAGAGCGTGCATTATTTCAAGCCTGCGCCTCCGGGCACGGCCACAGCGGACATTACCGTCTATGACGCGGCAACGCAACTGGCAGACGTGGTAACCGATGCACGCGTCTTTCATCTCCAGGCCGGCGGCGGCAGCCTGGAAATAAGCGATCTGCATGTGTTGAACAACAAGTCGCTGCCGCCGCGCAGCCGCATTGGCAACCAGACTTTTTCAGTAGACCTGCCGGACGGCGCTACCATGGGAGAAGCTTCCGTTACCGGCCCCAGCGGCATGCCGCTCACGGTTGCGCCGGTGCCTTCAGGCGTCAAGGACCGTTACGCTTTTGATTTTCCCATTCGTCCCGGAGAGACGCGGTTTGAAGTACTGTACAAGCTGCCGTACCGCGGCCAATATGAATTCTCACTCACGCCGCAAACGCCGCTGAATGAACTGGGCGTGTTGCTGCCCAAGAGCATGAAGTTCACCGGGGTCTCCGGCGGATTCGCGCAGGATTCTGATGAGGCCGGCCTGGCGGTGTTCTTCGCCAAGAACGTAGTGCCGAACCAGACGGTAAAGTTCTCCGTCTCGGGTGAAGGCGTTGCGCCCAGTGGGCCTGATGCACAAACACCGGGAGCAGGCAGCCCGCCCACGCCATCCAGCAGCGCTCCCGGCGCGGAGAACAACGCTGTCTGGTTTATCGCCGGCGTAGTGGTGCTGCTGGTTGCTGGAGGATTCATTGTGCTGTGGCGCAGGACCGCGGCGGGCAACACAGGCCGCGATCCTAAAAGCGCCAGGCCAATGCCGCGGGAACCAAAGTTGCGCGCACCCGCGCGGAATCAGCCGGCGTAAGCACAAAGCGACATGCTGGACGTTCTGAAAGACGAGCTTTTCCAACTGGAAACCGACCGGCTCAACGGCAAGATATCCCAGGAAGAATACGAAAAGACAAAAACCGGACTGGACA
>DATBCN010000398.1:0-3280 GCA_036270475.1 Candidatus Angelobacter sp.
ATTGAGCGATATCAAAAGCGGCTTTGAGCGGCCTTTCTGGGTCGCCAACATCACGGAACTGTTTGAACGGCTTTCTTATTACGCTGCGTTTGCCTCCCTTGCACGCTACCTGCATGAGGCGCTGAAATTCCCGGTCCAGGATGCCAGCAGTTTGACCGGACTGTTCGGCGGCCTGGTATGGTTCATGGCGGCTTTCGGAGGCACCGTCGCCGACCGGCTGGGCTTTCGCCGCGCGCTTTCCCTGGCCTACCTGATCCTGAGTTGCTCGTATTTCCTGTTGGGTTCACTGGCTGCGCCATGGCTTGGTCCGCTGCGCGACCACATGCCGCTGATCGTGCTGGTGAGCATTGTGCTGGCATTGCCCGCGCTGGGTATCGCACTGGTAAAGCCGGCGGTAGTCGGCACAACCGCCCGCGCTTCCAAAGAAAATGTTCGCTCAATTGGCTATTCAATCTATTACACGCTGGTGAACATTGGCGGAGCTGCGGGACCATACGTGGCTTCATGGGTGCATCGCCACATGAGCGTCGAAAATGTATTTCGCGTCGCGGCGGGCAGCGTCTTTCTTATGTTTTTTGCTGTGGTGATCTTCTTCCGCGAGCCGCGCCGCTCCGGCGAGGTGCAGACCGCCAGCCTCGGGGAGTCAGTCAAGAACTTTGGCACGGTGCTGACGAACCCGCGCTTCATGCTGTTTCTGCTGATCTTCTCAGGATATTGGATCGTCTACTGGCAGGAGTTCATCATTCTGCCGCTCTACGTTCACGACTATATCGACGCAAAAGCCGACACAGAAATCATGCTGATCACCGGGCCATTGTTGGTGATCGCTCTCACCGTACTGGTGAATCTGGCCACGCAGAAGGTCGCCCCGTTTCGCGCCATCACGCTGGGAACGCTTGTGTCCGCGGTGGCGTGGGTCTTCCTGATCATCCATCCCTCGGTGATTATGGCATACGTTACTCTTGGTGTTGTCGCCCTGGGCGAAATCATCCAGTCTCCGCGATATTACGAATACATCTCTCGGCTTGCTCCTCCGGGACAGCAGGGCACTTACATGGGCTTTGCGTTCCTGCCGATCGGCATCGGCTCGCTGATCGCGGGATGGTTTGGAGGAAAATTGATCCACCACTTTGGCGAGGTCACGCATCAGCCGGAAAAAATGTGGTACGCGGTGATCGCTGTGGGCGTACTGACCGCGCTGCTGTTGTGGATTTATGACCGCACGCTGATGCCGAAAGAAGCGGCGGCGAAGGGCTGAAAACCTTTACCACTGACTAACACGGATGACACGGATCGGGAATTTTCACCACGGAGACGCGGAGGCGCGGAGAAAAACCTTTGAAACACGGAGGAGCAGAGGAAGCGTAGGACGGCAAGATCAGGGGAAACAGGCGACGCGAAATCCAGCTTGAGCCGCCTTTACGGTTGGAAGCGGAGAAGCCCTGCCCTGTTTCCATGTGTCCCGGAAGTTGGTGGTTCGGATAGGACTCCTTCGCTAAGCGCAGGGGACTTTGGGAAAATGTGTTTAAATAGAAGAACCACTTATGGACCTGAAAGCCATTCAGTCTGCCCTGCATGAGCGCAATCTCGATGCCTGGCTCTTTTATGACCACCATCACCGCGATCCCATTGCTTATAAAGTCCTGGGACTGCCGGAAAACCTGATGGTGACGCGCCGCTGGTTTTATATTGTCCCGCGTGAAGGCGAGCCCATGAAGCTGGTGCATCGCATTGAGGCGGGCCATCTGGATTCAATTCCCGGCAGCAAGCGGGAATACTCTTCCTGGCGCGAGCTGTGGGACAACCTGCAGGCCATGCTGGTCCGCCTGCGCACCGTGGCCATGCAGTATTCGCCCAACAATCTCATCCCCTACATTGGACTGGTGGACGCCGGTACGGTAGAGCTGGTCCGCAGCTTTGGCAAAGAGATTGTCAGCTCCGGCGACCTGGTGTCAAAATTTGAAGCTGTGTGGAGTGAAGAGCAGATTGCCAGCCATTTTGCCGCGCGCGACTCCATTGACGCGATTGTCCCAGAATGCTTCAAGGAAATTGGCCGGCGCGTCCGCAATGGCGGCGCCACGGAATATGAAATGCAATCGTGGCTGGCGGAGGCATTTCGCCGCGAAAACCTGGTCACGGAAGACCTGCCGATTGTGGCGGTCAACGCCAACAGCGGCAATCCGCACTACGGGCCCAGCGCACAGGGGTCGGCGCAGATCAAGCCGGGCGACCACGTTCTGCTTGACATCTGGGCCAAAAAGAACACGCCCAACGCCGTCTATTACGACATTACCTGGACCGGGGCCATCGGCATTCCGTCAGAAAAGCAGATTGAGATTTTCAATATTGTCAGCGGGGCGCGTGATGCCGGAGTCAGAAAAGTAGTGGAGGCTTTCGCCGGCAAGCGGCGCATTGCCGGCTGGGAAGTTGACCAGGCGACGCGCGAACACATCACCAACGCCGGTTACGCGCAATATTTCACCCACCGCACCGGGCATTCCATCGGCGTAAACGTGCATGGCAACGGCGCCAACATGGACAACCTGGAAACCAAGGACGACCGCGAAATCATCCCCAATACCTGTTTTTCCATTGAACCGGGCATTTATCTGCCAGAGTTTGGCGTGCGCAGCGAAGTAAACGTGCTTACGCGCAACGGCGCAGCTGAAGTAACGGGTAAAATACAGAACGAACTGGTCATTATTTGATGGCGAAAACAGATTGATGGCGAAAACAAATTTGATGGCGAAAACAGAGACAACCACTCCAGACGCACAATCTACCGCGGTGGCAGTTGCATTCACGCCCCTGGCCGCACTGGCGCCGGCCCTTGGCTGGCTAATTCCCGGCGCGGGCCATTTGATCCAGAAACGATGGACACGCGGCCTGTTGCTGATGGGCGCGGTAGCGGGCATGTTCGCCTTTGGCGTGGCCATGCAGGGCAAGGTCTATAAATCCAATACCGGAGACCTGCTGGACATTCTGGGATTCATTGGCGATCTGGGCGCGGGAGCGTTTTACTTTATGGCGCGGATCTTGGAATGGGGCGGCACCTCCATCAGCGCCGCCAATGCCGACTATGGGACCAAGTTTATTGTGGTGGCCGGTCTCTTGAACGTTATGGCGGCGGTGGACGCATATCATATCGCCATTGGGAAGAAACAATAATGACGCTGGCCCTGCAACTCTCTCACTTCAGCGCGGCAGCCTTGTTCGCGTTTTTTTTCTCCATTGTGTTTGGCATCACGCAACGCAACACCCGTGAGGAAATGGTCCGGTA
>DATBCN010000399.1:0-4527 GCA_036270475.1 Candidatus Angelobacter sp.
TCCAGCAAAATAGATAGCAGCATTCTCCAGTCACGGAACAAGGAAAGGAAAGCAATATGGATAAGAAAATCAAAGTGGCATTCTTTACCGCGCTGGTCCTGGGCGTTCTATGCGCTGGGACGAGTTCGGCGCGGCAATTGAACAAGACCGCAAGCGTACCTGGCGCTTGCCGGGGCACCTGCAGCGCAACAGTACATTGCAGCGGCACTTGTTCATGCTGGATCCAAAGCGGCACCTCGGGTTTCTGCGTGCAGGACCTCCCGGGATTCGCAAAAGCTCCAACCAAATAACTGAAATTTACCTGTGCGGCGCTTTTTAAACCTATGCCTTCTGCGGTATAGGTTTTTGTTTTAGACAATCGCTAAACGGCATCGCTTCCGGAACAGGAACCTGTAATCCAGCTGTACCGTGTAGTTTTCGATATTTTGTATAGAGGTGAGGTCTAGCGGTTTTTGGGAAAAACGTCCGCGTTACCGGCCAGCTCCCGCATTGCGTCCAGGATATATGTGCGCGCCGGAGCATCCGGCGCCAGCGCTTCCAGAGGGAGAGTGGCGGAAAAATGCGGCGAGCGGCGCTGAAAGCTCACTGCCAAAAACTCGCGGTTGCCGCTCTGTCTGAATGACGTCATGGCGCTGGCAATTTCCTGATGACTCTCAGCCTTGGTGCTGATCATCACGGACTGCAAATGCTCAAACTGCCAGCCCTGCCGGTTGATAGCTGCCTTGCGGCCGCTGCGCGCAAACCAGCGGAAATTCTGGACCTGTAAAGAGGACGCAGGTGCAAAATCAAGGTCGGCCTGGAAGATGAGGACCTCGCGCCGTTTCCGGACCTTGTCCATCAACCACTGCGCCGGAGTTTGTTGTGCGTGTAAATCCACCAGTACCCATGCGCGGCGAAACACCGCGCAGGTAAGCCGCAGCGGAATGCGAAAACGCGATGGCGTGATCCAGGAAAGCCCCATCACATGGCCGCGGCCGCCCAGCGCGGATTGCATCCAGCGCAGTATTTCCCGCGCCTTCCTGTCCTTGCGCTTCTGTGCAAGCGCATACCACGTAAGGCACAGGGCGGTAATCGCGATCAGAATAATGCTCAGGGCTGCCATCTGAGAAGTTGAGATGCTTTTTCCAGCCCGCTTAGATGTCAGCCGGAGTACAGCAGAAAAGTTTTTAGGAGATCGGGGCCAAGTTGGGAATTGCAGAGTCCGCCGCGCTCTGCTATAGCCCGCGGTAAATCCCGCCATCGGCCAGGATGGTCTGGCCTGTCACGTAAGACGCGCGTTCTGACGCCAGCCACACAATCACGTCGGCGATTTCCTTAGGATCGCCCAGCCGCTTCACTGGCGTCTCGGAAGCCCATGTGTCATAAATCTGCTGCTGCCCGCTGCCCGCCGCCAACGCGCGGACCTGGGCCAGCTCCTGCAGGCGCTCGGTGGCGGTGTATCCGGGAGCAACGTTGTTGACCAGAATCCCATCTTTGCCGAACTCATTTGACAGGCTTTTCACCAGCCCCACCACGGCGGCGCGCACTGAGTTGGAAAGCACCAAATCAGCAATGGGCTGCTTTACTGAGATGGAAGTAATGGTAATGATCCTTCCCCAGCGATGGCGCTGCATATAGGGAATCACGGCTTTGGCCAGGTAGACGGTGCTCATCAGGTTCAAATCAACGGCCTTGCGCCATTCGTCCGGCAGGATAGAGAGAAAATTCTTGGCCGGTGGACCGCCCGCATTCGCGACGCAAACATCGATCCGCCCAAAGCGCTTTGCCACCTGCTCAGTGAATTTCTGCACGGCCACGGCGTCCGTTACATCCAAAGCTTCAGCGTAGACCTCTGCACCGGTCTGGCTGCGGACTTTGTCAGCGGCCTCCATCAGTGTCTTTTCCGTGCGGGCGCACATGGCAACCTGAGCGCCTTCGCGGGCAAACGCCTGCGCCGTTGCCAGCCCGATTCCCTGGCTGGACGCTGCAACAATCACGCCGCGGCCTTTCAGACCCAAATCCATTTCCGCCCTCCTTGCTATTTGCTGTTGCCATCCGGCAGCCGTCCGATGACGACCTGCGCCGGCGCTCCGGCTTTGATGCCGCTCTTTTCAAAGCAAACCTTGATCCTGCGCCGCAGCTCACGCGCCACGCCATACTGTTGCCCTGGACGGACTTTCACCAGCATGAGGTAATCTACTTCATTGCCGCGCACCCGCTCAATGCCGGGGACCTGCGGTTCAGCCACAATATCGTCTTTAAACGTGGGATCGTTAAAGAACTCCTTGGCCACTTCCTGCAGCAACTCCACCACATGGTCGCTGTTCTCACTATAGTCGGCGGAGACATGCAGCGTGACCTGTGACCAGTCGCGGGTGGTGTTGCTCACGATCTGGATGGCGCTGTTGGGCACGATGTGCAGCGTGCCGTCGCCGTCGCGCAGCGTTGTCCGGCGCAGAGTAATCTCTTCCACGGCCCCGCTCACGCCCGCGATGCGGATAGTGTCGCCAAGATCGTATTGATTTTCCACCAGAATGAAAAACCCGTTGATCACGTCTTTTACTATGGTCTGCGCGCCAAAGCCGATTGCCAGGCCAGCGATCCCCGCGCTGGCCAGCAGGGGCTCAATATTGATCTGGAACGCATCCTTCAGCACGGTCATGCCCGCGAAAAACACGATTAGAAATACGCCAACACTGTGGACCACGCCTGTAATGGTGCGGACCTGCTGGGTTCGCACCGCACCGTGGGCTGGTCCTTTTTCACTCAACGCCACCAGTTTGCGCGTCAGCAATCCGAGCAGACGGACAAAGACGAAGGCCAGGACGAGGATCACCAGCAGCTTGGGCGCGCGTTCGCGCGTCCAGATCACCAGATAGTTGTGCCATGCATGCCAGATGTTACTGAATTGTTCTTCCATGCCCATCTGTTGCCGATTATAAATGAGGCAAACCATGCGGCTTGCCCCGGAAGTGACACTGGGCTGGGCCATTATGCGCTCCGCGGCGGTAACTTTTATAATCCGTGTACGTCTTTATCCTTGTGAGGTCATTGTGTCTGGAAAAGCTAGTCTGATTACGGTCCTGGTCTTGTTTTCCGGGGGAGCGGTGTTGCTTGCCGCGGGTACGCCGGCTGCGGTTGCACCGCAGTTTGAAACCCGCCAGGACCCCGCGCAGAAGGAAATGCAGGACCGGATGATGAAAGAGGCCAACAAAAAACGCCAACAGGACATCCGTGACGAGACAGACAAGCTGTTCCAGCTTGCCTCAGAGCTGAAGGCGGCCGTGGACAAGACCAATGAAAATCTTTTGTCGCTCGATGTGGTCCGCAAAGCCGACGAGGTGGAAAAGCTGGCCAAAAAAGTAAAAGAGAAGATGAAGGACGCCATTGGGCCGCCGGCCAAGACTGATCCGCTGCAAAAGACGCTCCCCGGCCCTTATCCGCACTAGAAAACCGCGGGTCTCGGAACTTGCGGCCAACAATTCCTGCGGGATTGGCCTGGAAAACGTAGGGCCGGACCGCGTTCATTCGCGTCCCAAAAACTCTGCTATCCTTCCCTGCAATGCCATTCCAACGCCCCAAACGGCTCTACTCTGACGAGGACTCGCTCTATGAATACGCCGTCAGCGCATTGGGGCGCAGAATGCGGACCGTTGCCGAACTAAAGCGCCTGATGCGCCAGCGGGTTCCGGAAGGCGAGATCGGCACGCTGCTGGTTGAAATGGTCATCCTGCGTTTGAAAGAGCACAAATACCTAAACGACACGAATTACGCCGCTGCCTATTCCGGCTTCCGGCGCGACAATGAAAAGTTTGGCCGCCGCCGCGTGATTACCGACCTGAAAGTGAAAGGCGTACACGCTGATGTGATTGAAAAAGTGGTTGGCGAGGCCTATGCCGCCGTCAATGAAGAAGAGCTGGCGCGGGCGTTCATGAAACGCAAGCGGTTGAAAAAGCCTGAAAATGAAAAAGACACGGCGCGGATTTTCCGGGCGCTGATGCGTGCCGGCTTCAGCGTTGGCATTGCCATCAAGGTGTTAAAGAATTGGAATGTCGACGAGGAAGTGCTGACCGCGCTGCAGGAAGAAGCGGAAGGCCCGTGATAATTGTGCGTCGCTGTTGGTAAGCACGTTGAAAATCAATCCCCAAACGTTGCCACCACCCAGAAATTTCCATAGCCGTGCTCCTGGTCCGGACGGAAGCACACGCCAAAATTCATGCGATGAAACGCGGGATTGGCGGCGCGGCCCAGCATTTCGTCCGGCAAGCGATGCGGCTCGGACGACGTGAACACCACCACCGACCTGGCATCGCCCACTTTGCTGGCCAATTTGTTGGCGTCACCGCTGGTTGCGCACGCCAGATCATGCAGCGCGGAATCGGTCCGGGCGGCCAGGGCTTTCTGCCCACTGCTTTTTCTGGCTGCGGTGAATGCTTCCGCAAAAGCGGCGCTGAACTGTTCATCAGAGTACAGGGGAACAAGAAAAATAAAATCCTGGGCCACATAGATCTTGCCCTCATGTTCCGCCACGCCAATGCCAACGGCATT
>DATBCN010000400.1:0-6275 GCA_036270475.1 Candidatus Angelobacter sp.
CTGCATGTCCAATCCGAAATCTGGGCGACAGGAAGCTGGGCCAGCATCGCTGCTTTGGTTGTAGGGCCATGGCTGGGTTTTGCCCTGGTGGGCGCGGCCATGATCAGCGAGTTTGGCACTTTCAATTCCCTGGTGATGTCGTATTCCCGCTTGCCCGTTGCCATGGCGGAAGACGGCCACCTGCCCAAAATTTTTACGCGCAAATTGAAGAATGGAGCACCGTGGGTTGCGATTGTTGTGCTGGGGATGGCATGGGCAGCATCACTGGGCTTGAGCTTTGACAAACTGATCATGCTCGATCTGCTTCTTTATGGCGCGAGCCTGGTGCTGGAATTTCTGGCCCTCATCTTTCTGCGCATCCGCGAACCGGAGTTGGCGCGTCCGTTCCGCGTGCCGGGAGGCATGACCGGAGCAATTGCTCTGGGCGTGGGGCCAACAGCGCTTCTGCTGATCGCACTGATTAAAAACCGCGGCGAGCATCTTGACTTGTGGAAGCTTGGCAGCGTGAGCCAGTTGGGATTTGGGCTGGTGCTGATGGCGCTGGGAGTTGGGTATTACTTTGTGGCGGGAAGGGCGAAGGCTGAAATTCCGAGCGCAGCGAGGAATCCCTACGATCTGGAAAAAACTTCAGTCGAGGAGCACGAGCTGTAAGCATGTCCTTGTCAGTTTTGTTCTGGTAGGGATCTCTCGCTGACGCTCGAGATTTCAGAAAAAGGGCTTCGATTTCTCATCAGCATTACTTCTTCTTCACCAGCAAATATCCCGCCGTCAACACCACCAGATAAATCCCCGCGCTCTTGGCGGCAACGCTCGACTGCGATACCCGCCAGGTGCAGGCAATCGCGGCCACAATGGCGATGAATCCCAGAATCGATCCCACGCCTCCCAGCGGAGAGCGCAGGCCAATCTCTGCCAGTTGCGCGGCGGAAACAGTCTTGCGAAAACGGACATGCGCCAGCAACGAGATGAGCCATGCAATCATCCCGCCGACCAGCGCGGCGTTAATGATGTAGAGATAGGCGTTCGTCGTACGGAGCTGAAGAAGTATCGCGCCAACAATGCCAAGCATGGACACCAGAAGCGCGCCCATGGGCACGCCGTTTTTGTTCAACACACCCATGCGTTCAGGAGCGTATCCGGAGCGGGCAATGGAAAACAGCATGCGCGATGTGACATAGAGGCTGGCATTCGCGCCGGAAAGGGCCGCCGTGAGCACCACAAAGTTCATGATGAAGCCAGCGGCCGGAATTCCCGCCACCGTAAACACCGTGACAAACGGGCTTTCCGAGACGCCGGCGGTTTTCCAGGGCAGCACGCCTACCAGCACCGCCATTGCGCCTACATAGACCAACACAAGAGTGCCAAAGGCGATGCGGGTGGCGCGCGCCACTTCCCGGCTCGAACGGGCCTCACCGGAGGAGATGGCCACCATCTCAATCCCGAGAAAACTGTACAGCCCAAAAGAGATGGCCAGCAGAGGCGCCGACCAGCCCCGGGGAGCAAAACCACCCTGCGCTACATACTGCGGCTGGACCTTTCCGGCAAAAAGCAGGGCCGCTCCCAGCACGATGAATACAAAGATGGTGACCACTTTCAGCAAGGCAAACCAGTATTCAAACGTGCCGTAATGGCCCACGGAGAAAAGATTGACGCCCAACAGAAGCAAGCTGAACGCCACCATCCATACCAGAGCAGGCACATTGGGATACCAATGGCGCATGTAGGTGGCCGCGGCAACCACTTCAGATCCAACCACCATAACCACGGCAAACCAGTATCCGTAGCGGGCCACGAATCCGGCCCAGCGGTTGACGTAAAGATCGGCATAGACGCCGAATGAGCCTGCCGCCGGATGGATAGCGGACATTTCACCCAGCGCCATGGCCACGGTAAAGGAAATAAGCGCGCTTAAAACGAAGGTAAGAACAACGGCAGGCCCCGCGACTTCAATGGCCGCGCCGGAACCCAGCAACAGGCCGGTGCCAATGGAGCCGCCCACGGCCACCATGGCCATTTGCCGCGCGGTCAATTCTTTTTTTAGCCCTTGTTCCTGTTGCGTCATGAGGGAAAGTTATAACGGTTGCCGCGACCGATTGCCAGATGCCTTTCAATTCAGAGATTTACCCGTTGCGATACTTCATTTGTGGCGGAGGATTGAGTGCTCCGGCAATTCCGCATAGAATTGCATACCTCAGCCCTCGGTGCGACTCGGCCCGGCCTGTCCGAGAGCATTCTGAGGAAGTTGACCCATGGCGGACATCTCCAAGCGACTGGAAAAAGCGGAAAAGTATCTGCAAAGAAGCAAGCCTGAGGCTGCGCTGGAAGAATATCTGGGCATTCTTGACGACGAGCCAAAGAATGATCAGGTACGCCAGGCAGCCGCCGACCTGTGCCTTGCGCTGGACCGTCGCACGCATGCGGCTGAGTTATTGAGCGGGCTTTTTGAGCAGGAGTTTGAAGCGGGGGAGAGCGCCAAAGGCTCCATTACCTATAAAAAACTGTGCAAGATCACTACTCCCACGCCCATGCAGACCTTTCATTACGCACAGCTTACGGAAAAGCGCGACCGCAAAGAGGCGCTGGAAGCGTATCAGCAGGCATTGCAGGGGTTTGAGCGGCAGAAAAAAGACAAGCAGGCGCTGGCGGCATGCAAGCGCATCGTGGATCTCTCACCGACCATTGAAAACCTGCAGCTTACGGCAGAAAAGGCCGCTGCGCTGGGCGAGAGCAAAACAGCCGCCACAAATTTTGTCCAACTCGGACTGCTTCAGGACCAGGAATCGCCGGGAGCAGGCTTTCAATCCTATGAGCGCGCTTACAATTTTGATCCGCTGAACTTTCAGGCCATTTTTCTCTACGGCCGGGGCCTGTTTTCACGCAACGCCGTTAAGGAGTGCCTGGCTGTACTGGAGACCGTGGTTACCCGGGTAAAAGGACTGCCTGAATTGCGCGAGCTGTATGCCCATGCGCTGATGGCCGCCAAGCGTCCAGCGGAGGCCGAACCCTATACCTGGGAGCTGTTTGAGAACGATCCGCAGCAACTGGAAGAAGTTGCTTCATTGATCGGCGTCTACCTGGATGTGAATGACTCACGCGGCGCGCTGGAACTGGCCAAGAAGCTTGAACACCATGAAACCGCGGCAGGACGGCAGCGTGAATTTATCACCAGCATGTATGAAATGTCTGACCGCAGGCAGCCTGCGCTGGGGTTCACCGAATACCTGGTCAAGCTCTTTGATACCGCCAACCGCGAACATGAATATAGCCGCACACTGCTCCGGCTCTTCCAAGTGTATTATGCCGCGGGGAAATACGGGCAGGCGGGCGAGACGCTGGACCGGGCGGCGGAACTTGATCCTTATGAGCCGGGCCATAGCAAACGACTGGAGATGCTGCGCGGCCGCATTGACGACAATCAATACAGCCGCATAGCCAACCGCTTTCATCGCGTTGACAACAAGCCTGAGACCGCGGCGCCGGCGGCAACGCCGGAACCGGCGGCCGCCGCGCCGGCGCGCGAATCCGAACCCACGGTGCTGGAAGATTTTATTCTGCAAGCGGAAATCTATCTGCAATACGGCATGCGCTCCAAGGCACTGGAACGGCTGGAGCGCGTGAGCAAACTGTTTCCGCGCGAAGAACAGAAAAACGAGAAGCTGCGCCACCTTTATGTTTCCGCCGGCTTTACGCCGGTGTATGAAGTAGCGGCAGCGGTATCAAAAGCCACTGCGCCGCCCAGCGCGGCTGATTCCGCGCAGGAACAAAAACAGGCTGCCTCGCCGGCAGCCTCCGCCTCACAGTACGAAGAGAATGCGGTGGATAATTTTGCCCGCGTTACGGAGATCACACGCAACATTTATCGCCAGGCCAACGTTAAAAGCGTGTTGTTCACCGCGGTAAACGACATTGGACGCCACTATAACGCCAGCCGCTGCGTGGCCGGACTGTGTACCATCGGCAAACCACCTTCGGCGGCGCTGGAGTATTGCGCGCCCGGGGTGAAGCAATCCGACGTGATGGCGATCGTGAAACTCATCGGGCTTACGCAGCAACTAGCGGTAAACGGCCCGGTCACGATTCCCAATGCCAAGGCTTCCCGCGAACTTGCGCCAGCGGCAGAGCATATTCACTCCCTGAATATTGAATCGCTGCTTGCGGTGTCACTGGTTGATTCCGGCGAACAGTCAGGCATCCTAATTCTGGAACAGACCTCGCCCCGGCAGTGGCAGCAAACGGATGTTGTGGTGCTCAAGACGATTGCCGAGCAAATGGTGCTGGCAGTGAGCAACGTCCGGCTGCGCACGCTGATGAAGACGCTGGCTGTCACCGACGAAAAATCCGGGCTGCTGAAGCGCTCGTCCTACCTGGACGTATTGCTCTCAGAGGTGCGGCGGTCACTGCAACAGAAATCGCCCATGACCGTGATGTTGCTTCATTTCGGCAAGGCTTCCGCGCTGGCCAAGGAGATTGGCGAAGGCCAGGTGGAAAGCATGATGCAGCAAGTGGGACAGGCGCTGGCATCGCATATCCGCCAGAATGACGTGGCCGTGCGTTACGATCTCACCACTATCGCACTGGTGCTCTCTGACACCACGGAGAAGAACGCATTCCTGGTGGTGGACAAGATGAGGAAAGTGCTTGCGCCAACAAAAATCCCCGGCACGGAACGCACACCGCCCATCAGCGTGGGCATAGCGGAAGCTGTGTTGCTGGAACGCTTTGACGCCGTGGACATGGTCACCGAGGTAATCAACCGAGTGGAAAGCGCACTGGAAGCGGCACGGGCCGAAGGCGGCAACAAGGCCCATTCGCTTGCTCCAGCGCTGCAGCCGAGCGCCATGGGGTGAAAGATTTTCTTCCTGGCCAGCTCCCGAGTCAAAGCCCTGTCATCATAAAAAATAATTGCAAGTCATCTTCAAAAAGAAAAACTTACCTGCAAATCAATGCGCCGGTTGGCGGATTGAGTATTGAAAACGCCGCCGGCAAGGGCCGTTGACTTGCCAAACAACGCCGAGCTCAGGTTCCCGATGGGCGGCGCGGGATTTACATTGTTAAAGATGTTGCGGGCGTTGGCGCTGAAGGTGAGGCTGTAACGCTGGCTCGATCTTTCCGAGCCGCCTAATGCGCCTCCCATGCCACGCGGACCGCCTCCCATTCCACCCGGGCCGCCGGGACCGCCGCCCGGACCACCTCTGCCTCCGCCGCCCGGACCGCCGCCTTCACGCTGATTGCCTTGTGGCGCGGGATTTCTGGCAGCTTCAATCTTAGGCCCCAGGCCAATCGTCTTGCTGAGACGCATATTCAATGTGAACTGCGCCGGACTAGTGCCAAAGTTGGCCGGCACAATCGTCTGGCCGGGAATAGGAGCAGTGTCAAAAGCGCCAAAGTTTGTCTGGACAACGCTGGGCCGCGAGAGGTCCGTAGCAAAGGCAGGACGATCATTGAAGATGGAGTCGCCGTTCAAGTCCTGCCCAATGATTACGTTGAAAGGGGCGCCTGAATTCGCCACCATGAATGGGCTTACACGGAAGCCATGGGGCAAGGAAACGGTCCCGCCGAAAAACAACCGGTGGCGGACATCAAATGCGGCACGGCCATAGTCAGCGGAAACGCCTTTGGCGGGATCTGAGGCAAATCCATTGGCGCCAAACGTGTCACTATTGGCGTGGCTGAACGAATAGAAGCTGAAGATGGTCAGCCGGGCGCTGGCGCGCAGGTTGAAATTTATGATGAGCTGGTTCTGGTTGAAAACGCCGCCGGACTCAAACTGATATTGCGGCACCGGAGTGGAGCTGACCACGCTCGAAAAAAATTGATGCACGCCATGGGAATGGAGATATGTCCCGGTCAACGTGGCGGCCTTTGTGACCTGGCGTTCCACGGAGCCGGCAAATTGGATGGTATAGGGCGTGCGCAGCCGCGGATCGATGGCGTAAGTAGTGGTTTGTGTGCCAGGCAGCGACGGGATGGCGGGATAGGCAGCGAACAATGAAGCAAGCAGCGCCTGATTGGCGAGGTTTGCGGGCGAGGCATCATTCGGTTTGACGGTAATCGTCGCCTGTTTCTGGTTGAAGCCGTTGAGCCGTTCTGCCTGCATGATCAGGTTCTGGGAGAAGCGGTCGTAAAAAATCCCGAAGCCGGTACGGATGACTGTCTTGGGCGCGGCATTTTTCTTGCTGCCCAGGCCCCAGGCAAAGCCCACGCGGGGGGCCCAGTCGCCATGGTCCTGGATGCCGTTCTGGGTCTCAAAGCGCAGGCCGTAGCTGAGCGTCATG
>DATBCN010000401.1:0-4212 GCA_036270475.1 Candidatus Angelobacter sp.
AAGTTGGCGTTGCTGCGCCGCGTCGGCAAGGTAAATGCGCCACAACTTGATGGCTATCAACGCCTGGGCGGATATGAGGCGCTGCGCAAGGCAATCGAGATGGGGCCTGGGCAGGTGTTGCAGGAGATTGCTGCCGCGCGGCTGTTGGGCCGCGGCGGCGCGGCTTTTCCGGCGGCGAAAAAATGGGAAGCGCTTTACACACAGCGGGAGCGGCTCAAGGAAGATTCAAGCCGCAGGCATTACCTCATCTGCAATGCCGATGAATCAGAGCCCGGCACTTTCAAAGACCGCCTGATTATGGAAGGCGATCCGTTCGCGGTGCTGGAAGGCATGACGATTGCCGCGCTGGTCACGGGCTCCGAACAAGGGTACATCTATTTGCGCGGCGAATACCCGCTGGCGGCGGAGCGGCTGGCGCACGCGATTGAAGCGGCGCGCTGGGAAGGCTTTCTGGGTGAAAACGTTCTGGGCAGCGGCATGCGCTTTGAAATCGAGTTGCGCCGGGGCGCTGGCGCTTACATTTGCGGTGAAGAGACCGCTTTGTTCAATTCGATAGAAGGGCATCGCGGCGAGCCGCGCAATAAACCGCCTTTCCCCACGCAGGCGGGCCTTTTCCGCCAGCCAACCGTGGTGAATAACGTGGAGACGCTAATCAATGTCCCTATCATCATTAAGCAGGGTGGCGCTGCCTATGCGAGCGTGGGCACGGAAAGCTCAACCGGGCCAAGGCTTTTTTGTCTTTGCGGACATGTTGGGCGGCCCGGAGTATATGAAGCGCCCATGGGCACTACATTGCGGCAGCTACTTTCCATGGCCGGAGGGATCGCCGGCACTGGCCGGCTGCAGGCGATATTGCTGGGCGGCGCGGCGGGCACGTTTGTCTCACCCAAAGAGATTGACGTACCACTCACCTTTGAGGGGACACGCGCCATTGGCGCCACGCTAGGTTCGGGCGTGGTGATGTTATTCGATGACAGCGTTGACCTGAAGCGCATTCTGCTGCGGATTGCCGCGTTCTTCCGCCATGAGACCTGCGGGCAATGCGTGCCGTGCCGCGTGGGCGTGGTGCGCCAGCAGGAAGCATTGCAGCGTCTGGCGGAGAACCGTCCCCTGGGAGCAAAGGCGGACGAGATTGCAATGTTAAAGGAGATGGCGCAAGCGATGCGTGATGCTTCCATCTGCGGACTGGGCCAGACGGCCGCCAGCGCACTGGAGTCTGCGCTGGCCCGTTGGAATTTATTTGCATGAGCACAAAAGAAACCACAGCATCGATCAATGGAGCGCAGGAACTTGCGCCCACGCCGCTGATACCAATACCGCGCGGGCCAGTGCCGCAAGCGCCGCCTGAACGCGAGCGCCAGATGGTTGAAATCTCCATCGATGGGCAAAACGTCTCAGTGCCGGAGGGATCGACTATTCTTGAGGCTGCGCGCAAGCTCGGCATTGACACGCCTACACTCTGTTTCCTTGAAAGCCTCACGCCGGTGAACGTGTGCCGCGTGTGCGTGGTGGAGATGGAAGGCTCGCGGACGCTGGTGCCGGCCTGCTCACGCAAAGTTGAGCCCAGGATGGCGATCAAGACGGACTCAGAGCGTGTGCGCCTGTCGCGGCGGCTGGTGCTGGAATTTCTGGCGTCGTCGGTGGACGTTTCCACCGCGCCGCAGTTCGCCGGCTACATGGAGCGCTACAGCGCGCAGCCGCAGCGCTTTGGCCCCACGGCCGCCACGGTGAAGCAGCCGGTAAAGATCGATAACGATCTCTACGTCCGCGATTACTCAAAATGCATTCTCTGCTACAAATGCGTGGAGGCCTGTGGCGTGGACGCGCAGAATACTTTTGCCATTGCCGTCACCGGCCGCGGTTTTTCCGCCGGCATTGCGACAGAGTTCAATGTTCCCCTGCCGGAGTCTGCGTGCGTCTATTGCGGCAACTGCATCGGCGTATGTCCTACGGGCGCGCTGATGTTTAAAAGCGAATATGACATGCGCCAGGCAGGCGCATGGAATGAGCAAGCCCAGACGCAGACGACTACGGTCTGTCCTTATTGCGGCGTAGGCTGCAATCTTACCGTGCATGAGCATGAAGGCGAGATTGTGAAGGTAACGTCGCCTATGGACCACTCGGTCACGCACGGCAACCTGTGCATCAAGGGGCGTTTCGGCTGGCAGTTTGTGCAGATTGAGCCGACGAAACCTGATAGCAAGTAAGCTTCGGCGGGCCCCGAATTTTCGTCGCTGGCGGCGATGCTTGAAGGCCCGTTTGCCCTGAACGTAGTCAGCGACAGTCTGGGGGCATGGTAAAGGGCGCAGTCACCGCGAATCCGGACCGCCATACATATGGCTTTGCCGCCCGTCCTTGCAACCTGCGCCCTGGGTTTACTAAAGATCGCAGCGGACGTCGACGATGGGGCCGCCTTTATGAAGCGAGGTGCCCGTGCATCCAGTGGTTCCGCCGGCAACGTGCTGTACTTCTTCAGGCGACAATTCGCGGGCGCCCATGCGATTCAATACCCGGTTCAACTGTTGCTCTTTTTCAGTGAACATGCGATTGCTCCTTTTTCTCGTTTGAATTGATTTTTTCTCACACGGAAACGTATTACGAACAACGCAACCAGCTTAAGAACAATTGTGCTCTGTTTCAATGATTTCACTCGAATTTTCACAATCGTGGTTCCCAGAATGGGAGATGATGCAGTGTGGGAGAAGCCGCCGAAAGCGCGGCTGTAGGGAACGTCGCCGCAGATTTGCGAGATCAGAAAAGATTGCCAAAATCGCCGGAATTGTCAAAACTGATAATTGGAAAAGCCAGAATGTATGTTGAGAATTCCCGATGCGGCATGGTCTTGAGTAAACACGCCATTTCTTTGCAACATGCATGCCTGTGAGTCCGAAACGTAAAGTTCTGTTAACTGCTGCCGCAATTCCAGCCGCTTACGAATTTACCATCCTGACAATTATTAACCCCTGGCGTACCCACACTTTACTCCGCGGGCACTGATTCAGTGTTTAAGCGTACAGAGGCCGCAAACGCGGTTTGGCAAGTTTGGCAGGCTACTCTCTGGGGGTTGACGATGAAATTCTTAAAGAACAAATGGACGATTATTAGCGTGTTGCTGGCCGCCATTGGATTGCTTACGGCCTTCAGCGTCGAGAGCAAAAAGACGCCGCAGTATTTTACGGAGAAGGTACAGAAGGGCGACATACAGAACGTGGTGCAGGCCACGGGGACCATCAATGCGGTGACGACGGTGCAGGTTGGCTCGCAGGTGTCAGGGACGATCCAGACGCTGTTCGCTGACTTCAACTCACACGTAAAGAAAAACCAGGTAGTCGCGCAGATTGATCCTTCATTGTTCCAGGGCGCGCTGTTGCAGGCGAAAGCCGACTTGGCGGATGCGCAGGCAAACTTAGTCGCGTCAAAGGCGAACCTGGACAAAGCCGTAGCTGCGGCAGCGCAGGCCAAGCTGGATTTCACGCGCTATACCACGCTGGCGAGTGAAGGCGTGGTGCCGACCCAGCAGTTGGACACCGCGCGCGCGGCGTCACAGAGCGCGGATGCGGCGGTTGGAGCCGCGAAAGCGCAGGTGACGCAGGCCAGCGCACAGGCCCAGCAGAAGGCAGCCGCAGTGACGGTGGCGCAGACGAACGTGGAGCATTCCACCATCCGCTCGCCCATTGACGGCACGGTGATTGCCCGCAGCGTGGATGTTGGCCAGACTGTAGCAGCGAGTTTGCAGGCGCCTACTCTGTTCACCATCGCGCAGGACTTGACCAAGATGCAGGTTTACGTGAGCACCGATGAAAGTGACGTGGGCACGATCCATCCAGGGCAGGACGTAACGTTCAAGGTGGATGCGTTTCCCAAGGATTCATTCAAGGGAAAAGTTTCCGCGGTGCGGTTAAACGCAACCACCGTGCAGAACGTGGTTACTTATACGACGATCGTGGACTTTGATAATCCGGAGATGAAGTTGTTTCCGGGCATGACGGCTTATGTGACGGTGCCGGTGGCCGAGGCCAATGATGTGGTGAAGGTCCCGAACGGCGCACTGCGCTTTGCTCCGGACCTGACAGCGGACCAGATCGCTGCTCTGTACCAGAAAGCCGGCATCGCGGCGGCGGGCGCGGGACGCAAAGGCGGAAAGGGGACGCAGCAAGGCGCCGGACAGCCCACTACTGCAGTCGTCTGGAAGCTGAATGCAGACAAATCGGT
>DATBCN010000402.1:0-3799 GCA_036270475.1 Candidatus Angelobacter sp.
CTGGACCTGCGTGCTATGTCTTTCCGGCACTTACAACGACCTGTTGAATTACGTGATATTTGCCGTACTGGTCTTTTATATATTGACGATTGCCGGATTGTTCGTGCTGCGGCGCACGCAGCCCCAGGCCGAACGGCCCTACCGCGCCATCGGCTATCCGGTACTGCCGGCCATTTATATTGTGATGGCTTTATTCATTGATGTCGTATTATTGCGCTACAAACCGCAATATACATGGCCGGGCCTGATCATTGTGCTGCTGGGAATTCCGGTATATTTCATCTGGTCAAAACGCGGCGCAGCCACACAAGGGGGAACGCTTTAAGATGGGAACTCAAACAGGAATTGAAAGGCCAAAAGCGTCAAGCTCACTGTTCCGCACTAAATCAATCGATGGTCTTTTGGACGATGTGGGCAAGACGCCGCTTAAGCGGACGCTGGGGCCGTTGTCCCTGGTCGCGCTGGGAATCGGCGCGATCATAGGCGCTGGACTCTTCGTCCGCACAGCCGCCGCTATTGCGGAGCGCGCAGGGCCGTCAGTGACTCTGGCGTTCATCCTGGCCGGCGTTGGGTGCGCCTTTGCTGGTCTTTGCTATGCTGAATTTGCCTCGATGATCCCCATCGCCGGCAGCGCCTATACCTATTCCTATACCACCATGGGCGAATTCGTGGCCTGGATCATTGGCTGGGACCTGGTGCTGGAATACGCTGTTGGCGCGGCCACCGTTGCTATTGCGTGGAGCCAGTACTTCAATAAGATCCTGGACTTCATCAGCCCGGGCCTGCACGTTCCGTATCAATGGTGCCATTCTCCGCTTGAAGTGGGCATGGGAGTGAACGCCGGAGTTCATGGAATCATGAACCTTCCCGCAGTCGGCATCCTGTTGATTCTTTCTCTTTTGCTGGTCCGGGGAACGCAGGAATCGGCGGTGGTGAACAGCATTATTGTTGTTACCAAGGTTGCCATTGTCCTTATGGTAATTTTTATCGGCTGGGGGTTTATGAATCCGGCCAATCACACGCCCTATATTCCCGCCGCCACCACCTACGTTACTGACCAGGGCGTTACCCATGAATACGGCGGCCTTATGGGAATTCTGGGCGCGGCAGGCGTAGTGTTCTTCGCGTTCATCGGATTTGACGCGGTTTCCACGGCGGCCCAGGAAGCCAAGAACCCCAAGCGCGACATGCCTCTGGGCATCCTTGGCTCACTCGTGATCTGCACCATATTGTATGTGGCGTTCTCGCATGTACTGAGCGGCGTGGCCACCGTGGACGACTTCCGTACGGCAGGCAAGGAAGCCTCAGTGGCCTTTGCCATTTCCAAGTACATGACCGGGTATGCCTGGCTGGCGAAGTTTGTCACCGTGGCAATCCTGGCCGGTTTTTCCTCGGTGATTCTCGTGATGTTGTATGGGCAATCACGCGTGTTCTTTTCCATGAGCCAGGATGGGCTGGTGCCCAAGATATTCTCTGAACCTCATCCCAAATTCAAAACCCCATACAAGTCCAACATGCTGTTTTTTGTGTTCACCTCGCTTTTCGCGGCTTTCCTGCCTGACAGCATCGTTGGCGAGATGACCAGCATCGGCACGCTGTTCGCGTTTATTCTGGTGTGCGCCGGTGTATGGATCCTTCGCGTCCGCAGGCCGGATTTACAACGCGCTTTCACCGTTCCGCTACTGCCAGTGGTCTCGATTCTGGGTATCGTGGTTTGTGGGGCCATGATTTACGGCCTGGGCTGGACGAACTGGGCGCGTTTGATCCTTTGGCTGGCGATAGGCTTGGTTCTCTACTTTGCTTACGGCAAAAGACACAGCAAGCTGGAAAGCGGCGCATAAGGCAAACTCAGTGTAACTCTGTGTTCGCCGGCCCTCCGCTGCGGTGGAGGGCCTTTTGTTCTAGAATGGCAGGTCTTTTTGCCGGCTGCCGCGTCTATTCTTCCAACGGGGGACTTAATGGCCAATCTGTTTGCCACCAAACCGCTCAAGATCATTCTGGATGAAGCCCATGAGACTGGCGAACACAGCTTGCGCCGCGCTCTGGGCCCTACCAATCTCATAACGCTGGGTATTGGCGCCATCATCGGCACCGGCATTTTTGTGCTGACGGGAACAGCTACCGCTTTGCATGCTGGCCCGGCCATTGTGATCTCGTTTGCCCTGGTTGGCCTGAGTTGTGTTTTTGCCGGACTCTGTTATGCCGAATTTTCGTCCATGATCCCGGTGGCCGGCTCTGCCTATACCTATGGCTATGCGACTCTTGGTGAAATCTTTGCCTGGATCATTGGTTGGGACCTGGTGCTGGAATACGCTTTCGGCGCGGCTACCGTAGCTTCCGGATGGAGCGGTTATCTCATTAGCCTGCTTGGCGACTTTGGCATCAAACTGCCGGCCGCCATCGCCGGCACCCACTGGGATGAATTTGTCTATTACCAAAACCATTGGGAAAACCTTGCCCGGATTGGGCCGAAATTGCAGGTGCTCGGCATCGATCCCGCCACGCTGCAGCACACGCATGGCGTCTTCAATTTGCTGGGCTTTCTGGCCATTGTGTTTTGCACTCTTGTCCTTGTGATCGGCATTAAGGAGTCGGCCAACTTCAATAGCACGATTGTTCTGGTAAAAGTGGGCGTGCTGCTGGTGTTTATCGGAATCGGCGCGCGCTATCTGTTTCAGCATCCTCAGTTGACCGCAGCCAACTGGCATCCATTTATTCCTCCCAGCACCGGGGGCGAGTTTGGCTGGGCGGGAATCAGCCATGGGGCCGCGATTATTTTCTTTGCCTATATCGGCTTTGACGCTGTTTCCACGGCCGCGCAGGAAGCGAAAAACCCGGAACGGGACATGCCCATCGGCATCCTGGGGTCTCTTGTTATTTGCACGATTCTGTACATCATTACCGCGGCCGTCCTTACCGGCCTGGTCAACTATAAGTCGCTCAATGTTCCCGATCCGCTGGCCATTGGCATTGACGCCACGGGAAATCGCTGGGGCAGCCTGTTGGTAAAGCTTGGCGCATTGATGGGCCTTACCAGCACCATTGTGGTCATGCTGCTGGGTCAGTCGCGGGTCTTCTTTTCCATGTCCCGCGATGGACTTCTGCCCGGCCTGTTCAAGGTGATCCATCCACGCTTCCGCACACCCTGGATTTCAACGCTCACCGTAGGTTTTTTTGTAGCGTTGCTGGCCGCATCTCTGCCCATCAATCAACTGGGCGACATGGTGAATATCGGCACCATGCTTGCATTTGCCATTGTCTGTGGAGGTGTATGGGTGCTGCGCAACCGCCATCCTGAGTTGCCGCGTCCGTTCAAAACGCCATGGGTGCCCGTTGTCCCGATCCTAGGTATCCTGCTCTCAGCCTATCTGATGTACAACCTGCCGGGGATTACATGGTTGCGGCTGGTCGTCTGGCTGGCCCTCGGAATGATCGTCTACTTCGGATATGGACGGGGCCATAGCCGGGTTCAGCAGGGCACTATGTAGGCTGCTTGGTTGGCGCAAAGTGAATGCCGGCTGCGCTGCTTCACGTGGTGGAGAATCTCTCCCCTTGAACTAGAATGGACGAGCAAGGGCACTTCCTTGGATCTCCATCGCTTTCGTCTGCTCAAGATCTTTACGGCAGCTTTGCTGG
This sequence comes from Candidatus Angelobacter sp., assembly GCA_036270475.1. GTDB lineage: Bacteria > Acidobacteriota > Terriglobia > Terriglobales > Acidobacteriaceae > Angelobacter. The sequence continues at coordinate 3,637 of DATBCN010000402.1, forward strand.
TGCTCACCGCCGCCGGCACCGCAGGCTTCCACTTTATTGAGGGTTGGAACTGGTTTGACAGCTTCTACATGGTGGTCATCACCCTCAGCACCATCGGATATTCTGAGGTCCACACTCTGTCGCAGGCCGGACGGGAATTTAACATCGTCCTGATTATTTCCGG
>DATBCN010000403.1:0-12142 GCA_036270475.1 Candidatus Angelobacter sp.
CGCATGCCCACAATCATGGTGCTTACCACTGGATTCGAAAGAATGAACCGGAGCGCCATTTCCGGCAGGGCCATATTCTTGGGAAGAATGGCTTGCAGGCGTTCCCCGCGTTCCAAAGTGGCACGGAGATTTTCCGGATTGAAATATCCTGCCCGCCAGTCATCCTTGGAAAACTTAGTTTCAGGAGTAAGTTTGCCGCTTAGGCCGCCTTCATCCAGCGGCACCCGCGCAATCACGCCGATGTTCAACTCCCGGCACACGGGGAAAAGCGCGTCTTCCGGCGATTGATCGAAGATGTTGTAAATCACCTGCACCGTGTCCACCAGTCCGGTGCGAAGGGCGCGAATGCCGTTTTCCGGCTCCCAGCGGTTCAGGCTGAGGCCAAAAGCTCGAATCAACCCATCGCGCTTGAGTTTGGCGACAGTTTCGCGGAATTCCTTTTCGTCCGCCCAGCTATCATCCCAGACGTGGAATTGCAGAAGGTCGAGAGAGGAAAGCCCTGCCTTGTTAAGAATGAGGTTGACATACTTAAAGACGTGCCCAGCAGGGAAGACCTGAGTATATTGATCTCTGGATGAAGCGGGCCATTTCCGATTCATTGGCGGGACCTTGGAGGCTACATAAAGATTGTCTCCCTGATGGCCGCGTTTGAGCGCGCCAACAAAGGCGTCGCCCTTCCCCTCGCCATAGGCCCACGCTGAATCGAAAAAATTGCAGCCCAGATCGGCCGACAATTTCAAAGACTCGCGTGACTGCTGATCGTCAGAGCCGGACCAACTGCTCATGCCCCAGACGCCATAAGCGATCTCACTCACCGCGAAATCCGCGTGTCCCAGCTTTCTATATTTCATTGCCGGCTCCTTTCCGGGCTTGCTGCCCTGGCATGGACGGTCAACAGAATCGTTTCCTGCCGCAGCTCCGCGTTCACCTCAGCCAAGGATGCGATGACCGTGCCAGCAGCGCTCAACGCAGCAAAGGGATGCGTGGTTTGCAATGCAATTATCTGTGCGCCTGCCGCACGGGCGGCTGCAAGACCTGCCGGTGAATCTTCAAACACCATACAATCACTGGGGGCAAAACCAAGCAAAGCCGCGCCTTTCAAGAACGGCTCAGGAGAAGGTTTGCCATGGACCACGTCATCCGCTGTGACCAGATGGGTGGGTACGGGAAGGCCGGCATATCCCATGCGGGCCACGGCAAGAGGCCGCGTGGCTGAAGTCACCAGGGCAAAGCGATCTGCCGGCAAGCTCTTGAGAAGGTCCGCCGCGCCCGGGAGCGCAGTGACACCCTCTTTATCGTTAATTTCCATTTGCTCGACAACGATATTTTCCTTTTCTGCATCTAACTCCCATGCGACAGCCTGGATAGTTTCAATACTGCGGCGTCCATGGGCCTCCGCCACAACGTGGGCGGGATCAAGACCATGCGACAAGGCCCAGGCACGCCACACTCGCTCCACGGCGGGAGCGGAAACAATTAACACGCCGTCCATGTCAAAGAGAATTGCTTTGGCGGAAAAGACCACATTCAAGAATAGCAGCAGGCAGCATGGCTGGACTAGAACACGGCTTAGGCAGAGAAGTAGCAGTGCCGGCGCAGCACTTTTGGGATGAAACCAGCTTGATACCATCGGATTCTGGACATTGCCGAATAGCGGTAGCATAATCGCGCAATGTTACCCATATAGATCGTTGCTTGTGGGTTTTTTAGGATTGTTGTTTTAAGGTTGTTGTTTAAAGATCCAGAATGGGCGCTTTGCGGGTCTCTTAACATTCATGCATACAGGAGAGTAGCTTGAAAAACTTTTTTTTGCTCGTTGCGGCTTTTTGCCTGATTCTTTTGTCTGGACGCGCCGCTCATGCGCAGCAGTTTGACCTTACCTTTGGCGTTTCCTGCCTGACCGGCACCTCCAGCACAGCTACGCTGCCGACGATTGGCGGCGGGGCATATCCCAATTTTGGTTTGGATTTCCTGTTCTTCCACAACCTCGGCGTCGGGTTTAATGCGGCCTTCCGCGCCAAGCAAAATCTTTATCAGGGATTTCAGCCATTCCGTCCATTTTTCTATGACATAGACGCGGTCTATGCTCCTCCACTGGGCAAACGCGCTCAGGCGGAGCTTTCCGCCGGATTAGGTACGGAGAGTCTTCGCTTCTATACGCCTAACTTCACCTGCTCTTTCACAGGATGCACAAATTTCGTCAGCAGCAACCACTTTCTGGGGCAGTTCGGCGGCGCCCTGCGCCTTTATGTAACTAATCGAATTTTCATCCGCCCGGAAGCGCACTTGTATGTTGTACGGAATAACTTTGAATTCAGCGGAGCACGGGCCACAAGATTCGGCGTTTCCATTGGCTATTCCTTTAAGAACCAGGAGTAGTTTTTTTACGTAGAATCTTTTTTACGTAGAATCAAGGAACCAAGAGGCCCATCCCAGAGCGGATGGCCTCTTTTATGCTTCAATAGTGGTCGAATGGACACTCCCGTGACCGCTTGCATCTTGTCCGCTTATCTTCTATTTTCAAGTCCAACGGAGAGCCTGGAAGAATCATCTAATCCTGTGGAGTAAAAAATGGCAACCCGGATTTTGTTCGTCGACGACGAGGCGGGGATACGCAAGACACTGACAGTAATTCTGGAGCAGCATGGGTTCGATGTAACCGCGGCGGCGACAGTCCCTGAAGCCCTGGAGCATCTTAACCATGCGGAATTTGACGTTCTGCTATCCGACCTGAATATTGGCCAGCCCGGAGACGGTTTTACCGTGGTAAGCGCCATGCGGCGCGTCCAGCCCGGCGCTGCGACGTTCATCCTTACCGGCTATCCTGATTTTGACACCGCGCTGCAGGCGATCCGCAGCCAGGTGGACGATTATCTGTTGAAACCAACGGACGTTCCCACGTTGATTCAAACGATCCGGCGCCGCCTGGAGTACCGGAAGCCGATGGTCCCCGAACGACCACTGAAACGCGTCTCTGAGTTGATGCAGGAGAACCTGAAGGCCATCATGAGCGAATGGCTTGTGCTGGTGAAAATGCATTCCGAACTCGCGAGTGTTCCGCTCACCGAGAAAGAGAGAGTCGATCATCTGCCTAACCTGGTGAGGGAACTGGCGGGCCGGGTAGACGTTCTCTCTGACGTGACCTCACCCGGGGCCAAGACGGCTGCCCTGGAGCATGGAAAAACGCGCGCCCGCCAGGGGTATGACATTCCTCTGATTGTGATTGAAATGAGATTGCTGCAGCGTGTGCTCTCGTCAATTCTGCAGCGGAACCTGATCCGGATGGACTTGAGCACCGTAATTGGCGACATGATGCAGGTGGGTGAGAGCCTGCAGGAGCAGATGGAATTTTCGATTCGCGGTTTTCAGCAGGTCGCCCGCGAAGCCGCGTGAGCCCTGTTTATTTTTTCTGCGGCGTTACAGTTGGCTGTGGAATTTGCGGAACGTGTCCGCGCTTATAGACCATCATGGTCCGCTTGAATTCGATCACCACGCTGCCATCCTGTTTGTACCCGATGGTTTTTACTTTCACAATGCCCACGTTGGGCCGGGATTTGGACTCGCGTTTTTCCAGGACTTCACTGCGAGAATAGACCGTGTCACCTTCAAAGAGCGGATTGGGCAGCCGGACCTCGTCCCAGCCCAGGTTGGCCATGGCGTTTTGGGAAACGTCCATCACGGATTGCCCGGTGACAAGTGCCAGGGTGAAAGTGGAATCCACCAGCGGCTTGCCATATTCGGTTTGAGCGCTGTAGACAGTGTCAAAATGAATGGGGTTGGTGTTTTGGGTGAGCAGCGTGAACCAAATGTTGTCCGCGGCAATCACGGTGCGGCCGAGCGAATGCTGGTAAACATCGCCGACTTCAAAGTCTTCGTACACGCGGCCGCTCCAGCCTGGTTTTACTGTCATGATTTTTCTCCGTCATCAATACGAACGCGGCAATCCGAGCACGTGTTCAGCGATATAAGCAAGAATCAGGTTGGTGGAGACTGGCGCAACCTGATAAAGGCGCGTCTCGCGAAATTTGCGCTCCACGTCATACTCTTCAGCAAAGCCGAAGCCGCCATAGGTCTGGACCGTGGCATTGGCTGATTCCCAGGATGCATCCGCGGCCAGCAGCTTGGCCATGTTGGCTTGTGGCCCGCACGGTTGATGAGCATCAAAAAGCTCCGCGGCGCTGGCGTCCATGAGAGCCGCGGCTTGAATATTTGCGTAAGCGCGGGCAAGCGGAAACTGAATGCCCTGGTTCTGTCCGATGGGCCGCCCAAAAACCTCGCGCTCTATGGCGTACCGGCAGGCGCGCTCGATGAACCATCGTCCGTCGCCAATGCACTCCGCGGCAATCAGGATTCGCTCCGCGTTCAGTCCATCCAGCAGATAGCGGAAGCCCTGGCCTTCTGCGCCAATCAGATTTTCAGCCGGGACTTCAACGTCATCGAAAAAGACCTCAGTGGTGGCGTGGTTCATCATGGTGCGGATGGGCTGGATGGTCAGTCCATGATTTTTGGCGTGGCGCAGGTCCACCAGAAGAACGGAGAGACCGTCGCTGCGTTTCTTTACCTGCTCCAGCGGCGTGGTGCGTGCCACCAGCAGCATCAGATCGGAGTGCTCCGCGCGCGAGATCCAGATTTTCTGCCCTTTTACCACGTACTTGTCTCCAGCGCGGCGGGCAAAGGTCTTCATCTGGGTGGTGTCAGAGCCGGTGGTCGGTTCGCTTACGCCGAATGCCTGCAACCGAAGTTCGCCACTGGCAATGGCCGGCAGGTATTTTTTCTTCTGCGCGTCAGAGCCGTGCCGCAACAGTGTTCCCATCACATACATCTGCGCGTGGCAGGCAGCGGCGTTGCCGCCGGAGCGGTGGATTTCTTCCAGAATTGTCGCCGCTTCGGTCACGCCCAGGCCGGCCCCGCCGTATTCTTCAGGAATCAGCGTGGCCATGTATCCGGCTTTGGTCAGGGCTTGAACAAAGGCCTCAGGATATGCGCGCTGGCTGTCCAGTTCACGCCAATAGGTATCAGGAAAGCCGCGGCACAACTCGCTCACGGCATTCTTGAGCTGCTGATGCAGGCCGGCATTGGCGTCAGGCGACATGAGTAAGTGTCCGCGTTATGGAATGGCGATTCTAATGTGCCCGATGAACGTCAGCAACAGAAGGTTTACGCCCGCAATGCAAACGGGCGTATCGGCGAGCCGGTGCCGCCACGAATTTTTAACGGCGAAGCAACAAAGACGAATTCAAAAACCCGCTCCGCCGCCAATTGCTCCAGGTCCAGGCACTCAATAATGTGGATGCCGCTTTCCACCAACAGATGTACGTGTACGGGCATGGTGCGCGAAGGCACAAGTTCAAAGTTGATGGTGTCCGATCCCGCCGCAAAAATTCCTTTGCTGCTCAGCCATCGCGCTCCCTGTTCCGATGGGCCGGGGCCATGCATTTGGGATTCAAAACGCGCCACATCGGCAAAGAATGCGCCCCATCCGGTGCGCAAGAGAACGACGTCGCCGCGCCGTACTTCTACTCCCTGGGCGCGGGCGGCGCCTTCCAGATGATCCACCGTGATCTCAAACGCCGCGGGCAGGCTTGCCATCTGTTGAAGCCCGGCGATGTCCAGCAGAATGCCCCGGCGCACAATCGGGGCCAGCGTGTCGACAGAAAGTTGTGTGACGCCGGCATAAGATTGGGCCGAGGCCACATCAACCCCGCCGTGCAACTTCCCGCCGCAGGAAAAATGGCACAAAGCGTCGATATGCGTGCCAAGATGCCCGCCCATGGCCAATCCTTCAGAGGCCGAGCTGCCGCCATTTGGCATCACATAGTCACCGTGCAGTTTGGTGAGGCTAAACAAAAACGGCGGATGTACGGGATGGTGCGGCATCCCAACGAAATAAGGCTGCGCCAGATCGTAGACCTTGGCGTTGCCAAGCAAGTCCAGCAGCGATTGAGTTTTTGCTTCCATCATGATGTTTCTGTCTTCCGCGGCAGGCCACTCTTCTTTGCGATGGCGAGTTTCCTGCGCTCCATGGGCAGGCTTGCCGCATCGATCATTTCGTCCTTGTAAACCATTGCACCTACGCCGGAATTGGCGTCAGATTGCTCATAAAGATCAATGATCTCCCGCGCGCGAGTGATCTCTTCCTGTGAAGGCGTGAAGGCGAGGTGGATGACTGGTATCTGGCCGGGATGGATGGCCCATTTGCCGTCAAAGCCCATTTGTGCCGCTGACCGTGCATCATGCTCACACTGTTGCAGGTCACGGAACTGGAAGGTGACGCCATCCACCACATCGATTCCGGCGGCGCGCGCGGCTGCCACGGTCTTGGCCTTGGGATAATGGTAGAGCGCAAACTGCTCACGCACAGGATCGCGAGCGCCGATGTTGCCGGCATAATCCAGCACGCCAAAGATCAACCCTGCCAGCCGCGGCGTTGATGCGGCAATCTGTTCCGCATGTAAAACAGCTTTGGCGCTTTCAATCAGGGCTTCCAGGCGGATTCGGCCAATGGGAAGCCCGATGTTCTGCTCAATCTGCGTCAGCAGCAGATCGGCAAAAAGGACGTCCGCCGCATCCTGTATTTTTGGCAGAACAATTACGTCAATTTTGCTGCCCACGGCCTCAACCACCTCGATTACATCACGATAGAAATACTTGGTGTGAATGCCATTAGGACGGAAGGCGCGGACCTTGTCGTGAAAATCAAGCGCGCTGAAGGCTTCAATCAGCGTCTTGCGCGCGGCGACCTTCTGCGACGGCGCGCAGCCGTCCTCCAGATCAAAGACCAGTTCGTCCGCGTCGCTTGCCGCGGCTTTGGCCATCATCTTGAGTGAATGCGCTGGACAGGCAAGCTCGCTGCGCCGCACTGTGATGTTCCCATAATTTTGTTGAGTCGAAATCATCTGCTCTTCCTGTGGTGCGGTTTTCCTACTATTGCTTGCCAGCCAGAATCTTGATGAACTCATAATAAAAGTCCACGCCGTCATAAAAATCTCTCACGCCAATGCGTTCATCCTTGCCGTGAGCACGGTCATCATCCACGTCCTGAAAGACTCCGGGAACTCCGTAAGCGGGAATTCCCGCGATGCGCAGATATTTGCCGTCGCTAGCGCCATTGTCCATCACGGGCACAATAGGAAGGCCGCCGTAGAGTTTTCCGCTGAGTGCTTCCAGTTTTTTGACTATCTCTGGATTGATGGCCGATGCGGGAGCGGGAATCGCCTCACCAACTATGCTCACTACAATGCGGTCATCCGCCAGCACGCGCTTCAGTGTGTTCTGGACGTTCTGCAGCGAATCCTGCGGCAGCATGCGGCAATTCACGTTGGCCGCCGCGGTCTGGGGAAGGGCATTGTTGGCATGGCCGCCTTCAAGCCGCGTGGCGACGCAGGTAGTGCGGAGCAGAGCGTTGAAGTAAGGTGACTCGCTGAGATGTTTGGCTGCGGCTTCAGCTTTTGTCTTGTCCGGGCCAATCACGGCGCGAAAATCGGCGCCAGTGGCCGGTGTTTCCAGCGCGGCTGTACGCTCAAAATAGCCGCGCGTGGTCTCATTCAGGCTGGTGGGAAAATCAAACGAAGCCAGCCGGGTGAGTCCCTGGGTGAGATGGTAGATGGCATTGTCCCTGGTCGGACGTGAACTGTGCCCGCCATTGCTTTTTACTTCCAGCCGGAAATCAACGTAGTTCTTTTCACTGGTCTGCATGCCCAGCAAAAGGCGCTTGTCCTGCTTGGTTTCAAAGTTGCCAGCGTCAGTGTTGATGCAGAATTCAGCGTCAATCAGTTCACGGTGGTTTTTGATCAGCCATTGCACTCCATTGGATTGGCCGCCTTCTTCGTCAGCAGTGAGCGCGATGATCAGGTCACGAGAGGGCGTCCAGCCTTCTTTTTTGAGGCGAAGGAAGTTTGCCACCAGCTCCGTATCACCCTGTTTAATGTCCGAGGTGCCCCGGCCATAAAAGAAGCCGTCCACTTCATTGAGCTTGAACGGGTCCATGGACCAATCCTGGCGCAGGGCCTCCACCACATCCAAATGAGCAAGAAAGAGAACCGGCTTGGCCTGGCTGCCGCTGCCATGCAGCCGGACGACGAGGTTTTTCTTGTTGGGCAGCGGTCCCAGGACCTGGACATCTTCCGCAGCGAACCCGGCAGCGCGAAAACGGGCAGCCATGGCCTCTGCCGCCGTAGTCACGTTGCCGGCGGGCGTATCCGTGGTGTTGATCTCAATGAGTTCCTTAAAGATGTCATGCGCGATCTGATGTTCAGGGGAAAGGCCAACCTGTGGCTGGGCCTGGGCTGGGCCGCACAAAAGCACGGCCAGAACGCCTGCCAGCGTTAGAAGAGTTTTATTCATGGTGCGTGGATTATAAATTCTGTGCCAGGGAGCAGCTCGGGAACCGCCCAAAATACTTATAATTGGAGCATGGCTAGAGGATGGGAAAGCAAATCAGTTGAGGCCCAAATGGAAGACGTGAAAGACGGCCAGGCTTCAGGACCAAAGCGCTCGATTAGTGACGGCGAGAAGAGAGACCAGCACGAGCGAGATAACCTAAAGCTTTCGCGCGCGTATGTGCTGCAGCAGATTGAGGCCGCCAGCAATGATAAATACAAGGAATCGCTGCGGCAGGCTTTGCAGGAGATCGAGCAAAAACTGGCCAAATTGACCCGCTGAAGAATGCGCGTCTGGGGCTGTGGTAGAAACGATACCGGCGCTGCCGGCGATGGCGACGGGTGTTCAGGCGGCTGCTCTCCGTCCGGTGATGAGTTCAATCAGGAACACCACCAGGGCGATGACCAGGAGCAAGTGGACCAATGTTCCCGCAACGTGAAACCCCCAGCCCAGCATCCATAACAGCAGCAGAATAACCAGCAGCGACCAGAGCATAGCGTAGCCCCCAACCCGATAGTGCCTTTTAAAAGTTGGGCCCTTTAAAACTCACTGCGAAGATAGGATGCCGCGCCCCGTCGTGGAGTTGACCCTGCATTGGATGGGGTCCGGCAGTGCAGCCGCTCCGTTGCTGACAGGCAGCGCTGGCGCGCAAACATCCGCATAGGCTCTTACAGTCCGGATTTTGCAGTTCACAAGCGGCGAGCAACAAGAACTCTTTCTTTCCACTCTAACCAAGATGGGTGCAGTGTTTGCGCGGCGGCTCCTAGCCTGCGGAAATGGCGAGAGAACTCTCAAAACGAATGAAAACTTTTTGGCAATGGACCAGCGCTTTGATCATGGTGGTGGCGTTCGCGGGGGCCATCTTTGTGAACGCCATGCTGCAGGCGCAGCAAATTGAGGCCACCACCGGGGCGATTTCCTATGAAGGGCAAAAGGTTTCCTCAGTGCTGCTGGCAGGGCAGCCGGACGGCAATCCCAGAAAGCTGCGGGCGATGATCGCGCAACGGACCAACGCACCTTATGAGCAAGCCAAGGTGGAGGCAACATTGGCTGCCCTGAGAAACGCCGGTTTCAACGATGTGGAAGCGCAGGTTTTTCCCGCGGCAGAAGGCGTGCGCGTGGTATTTGTTCTGAAGCCGGCTTACTATTTTGGCGTCTTCACGTTTTCCAAGGCAGAGAAGGTCTTTTCTTATACCCGATTGTTGCAAACCGCGAACTATACCAAGCAGGAACCCTATTCGCAGGAGCGGGTGGAAGAGGCGGAATCAAACCTGCTCGAATTTTTTCATCGTTCCGGCTATTTCATGGCCACGGTTGAACCGAAACTGGAAACCGACCAGGTGCATGGCGTAGTGAATGTGACTTATGACATCAATCTGAAAAGGCATGCCAAATTCGGCAACGTGATCATTCAGGGTGTTGATGGAACGCAAACCAGGCGTTTGGCGGCGGCGCTGCATTCCATTCGCGCGCGAATCAAGGGCGCATACCTGAAGCCGGGAAAAACATATTCGCTTAAGAAAGTGGGCGCGGCAACCAACTATTTGCAGCAACAGCTAGGGGCGCAGCATTTTCTCGCCGGCCGCGTCAAGCTGGTCTCCACGGTTTATAACCCGGAGACCAACCGGACTGACGTGACGTTTAATGTCACCCAGGGCCCGCGGATCGAGATCAAGCTGGCCGGAGCGCACATCTGGGCGCGCACACAGAAAAAGCTGATCCCGATCTACCAGGAAAACGCCGTGGACGAGGACCTGGTCAATGAAGGCGCACAGGACCTAACTTCTTACTTTCAGGCAAAGGGATATTTTGGGGCAAAGGTGGAGAGCAGGATTGAGAAGCAGCCCTCCGGCGTGACCGTGCTTTACCAGATCACCAAGGGCGAACGGGGCAAGGTGGAGTCAATTGAGTTTCATGGCAATAACCATTTCAGTGACAAGGAACTCAGCACGCATGTGCCGCTCAGCAAACGTGTGCCGCTGCTGTTTTTGTCCCATGGGAAATACAGTGAACAGCTTGTGCGCAAGGGCGTGAAAAATATTGAAGGGCTCTACCGCGGCGCCGGATACAGCCAGGTAAAAGTGACGCCAAAGGTAGTGAGTAAAGACAAAGAACTGCAACTCACGTTTCAGGTGAACGAAGGCGTACGCGACGTGGTGGATGCACTGCACTTGGAGGGAAACAAATCGCTCACGCAACTGCAGCTTGCCCCCAAAGGAATGAATCTGGAGCCAGGGAAGCCGTATTCAACTCAATTGTTGAACAAAGACCGCGACCAGATCATGGCCACATATCTTGACCACGGATATCTCAGCATGACGCTCAGGTCCACGGTGAAGCATGCAAAAGATGATCAGCACCATGTCCAGGTGATTTACGAGATTGATGAAGGGCCGCAGGTGCATACGGTGAGCGTGGAGCCAGTTGGCTCACAACACACGCGGCCGGAAATTATCGCGCGCAATGCCAACATCAAAACCGGCAAGCCGCTGAGTGAGACGGCGCTTTTGCGCGGAGAGAGCCAGCTTTACACGCTGGGCGTATTTGACTGGGCCAGCGTGGACACGCGGCGGCCAATCACGGATGGTCCTGCCGCCGATGTTTTGATCAAGTTGCATGAATCCAAACGGAACAGCATCGCTTATGGATTTGGGTTTCAGGTGATTAATCGTGGCGGAAGCATACCCAGCGGCACCATCGCACTGCCGGGACTGCCGCCGGTGGGTCTGCCAACCAAATTCGCCACCAGCCAGCAGACTTTCTGGGGGCCGGAAGGTTCCATTGAATACACGCGCCGGAACTTCCGCGGCCGCGCGGAGACGGTAACGCTTTCCGTATTTGGCGGACGGCTGGACCAGCGGGCTTCAGCGAGCCTGGCCAATCCCACGTTCTGGAACACCGGTTGGAGTTCCACTATCACGCTTTCGGGCGAGCGCACCAGTGAGAACCCGATTTTTACGGCAAGACTGGGCGGCGCAGGATGGCAATTCCAGCATTATCTCGATAAAAACCGGCAAAAGTCGGTGATCTTCCGCTATGACTTCCGCCGCACCAGCCTGGCCAACATTGCCATACCGAACCTGGTGTTGCCGGAAGACCAGAACGTAAGGCTGTCATCACTCTCGGCTTCTTTTAGCCGCGATTCGCGGGACAATCCGCTGGACGCGCACAAAGGCATCTACGAGAGCTTCCAGGTGGATGTGAACCCGAGCTTTCTGGGTTCCAGCACAAGTTTTGGGCGCTTCCTGGGGCAAACGGCGTACTATCGCTCGCTCACCAGTGACTCGTCACTGGTCTGGGCCAACAGCCTGCGCATTGGATTGGAGCATGCGTTTGGCGGAAACCACATTCCCATCAGCGAGAGCTTTTTTTCCGGCGGAGGAAGCACGTTGCGCGGATTCAGCCTGAATGGCGCGGGACCGCAGCGAACTGTTTCAGTCTGCGCCGCCAGCAATCCGGGATGCACGGAAACCATCAGCGTTCCGGTGGGCGGCAGGCAGCTTGTGATCCTGAATTCTGAATTGCGCTTTCCGCTGGGAGCTTCCGCGCCGCTGGTGGGCGGCACGCTGGGCGGCGTTGTGTTCTATGACGGCGGGAACGTTTTTTCCAGTGTCAGAATCAACAACGTTGTTTCAGACCTGACGCACACGGTGGGGTTTGGCCTGCGCTATAAGACGCCGGTTGGGCCGGTCCGCCTGGATATTGGGCACCTGCTCAACGCGCCACCGGGCGTGAAGACAACGCAGTTGTTCATCACGCTGGG